>CAYMJV010000084.1:0-10315 GCA_964390545.1 uncultured Syntrophaceae bacterium | reverse complement strand
TGATGCAGCTTCTTGCTGACACACGATTGGCTCAGAAACTTTTCGGTTGGGCACCCAAATATTCTCTGGAGGATGGATTGACAAGGACAATCGAATGGTACCGAGAGAACCTCTCTCGTTTTAGGGTAGGGAGTTACCCACTTTGATGATACACAAATCCCCCCCAACCCCCCTTTTCTAAAGGGGGGCGAGGGGGGATTAAATAAGGACACGGTTATGAAATGGCGATATCCTCTATCGGATATTGATCTGGGAAGAGAAGAAGAGCGGGAGGTTTTGAAGGTCCTTCGATCAAAGTGGCTTTCTACGGGGCCTGTTACTGAGAGATTTGAAAAAGCCTATTCCCATTATCTGGGCGGAGGATTCGCTGTGGCTGTTTCGAATGGGACCGCAGCTCTTCATCTGGCTCTGGCTTGTATGGACCTGAGGCAAGGGGATGAAGTGATTCTTCCATCTCTCACATTTGTGGCTACGGCTAACGCTGTTCTCTACGTCGGAGGAATACCAATCTTCGCTGATATTGTGAGCACGGATGATTTGAATATTTCACCTGAGGAGATCGAAAAGAAGGTTTCAAAGAGAACGAAGGCCATCGTGGTCATGCATTATGGAGGATATCCCTGCGATATGGAATCGATTCTGGCCATAGCCAAACAGCATCGCCTCCATGTGATCGAGGATGCAGCCCATGCACCCGGTTCAGAATACCATGGAGAAAAATGTGGAACCCTTGGAGTCATGGGCTGTTTCAGTTTTTTCTCGAATAAGAATCTGGTCACCGGGGAAGGTGGGATGGTCTTCACCCGAAATCAAGTATTTGCTGAAAGAGTACGAACCATGAGATCGCATGGAATGAGGGCCCTTTCATGGGATAAATATCGTGGCCATCTCTCCACGTATGATATAGGGGATTTAGGGTATAACTATCGAACCACCGAGATCCAATCGGCCCTGGGCTTAGTTCAATTGAAAAAGTTGGATCGGAATAATCAGAAAAGGAGAAAGCTAGTTGAAGCCTACCGGAGGGAACTTCAGGGGACAGAGGGGATTTCGATCCCTTTTCCCAAATACGGAAGTGGACCTTCCTATCACCTTTTTTGCGTCTTGATTTCTCCTTCCATCCCGAGGGATAAGGTGATGGATGGGCTGAGAGGTCATGGGATTCAAACGAGCATTCACTATCCACCCGTCCATCTTTTTTCCCTTTATCGAAAGCGATTTGGTTGGAGACCAGGGATGCTTCCAAAAACCGAGGAAACGAGCGAAAGAGAAATGACGCTTCCCCTTCATCCCAGGATGAGTGTGGGAGACGTAAAATGGATTGCAAGGAAAGTGAAAGAATCGATTTGTAAGATATGATGGAATACCGGAAAGACGTGAAAATACAAATCTGTGGGAGGGAAATGAAACGTTGCATCATTTAGATGGGCAGAATGCTAAAGAATGGGAGACAAGAAGTAAACGCTTTGGAGATGCGCTGAAAAGCGTCCTCTTCAAAGGCTTACCGGAAATTGTTAATGAGCATCTCCACAATTGGCATAAACATCTGATTCTCGAGCGGATCGAAGAAAAAGAGGGGTTGAACATCTTAGATGCTGGCTGCGGGTACGGAAGGCTTTCTCTACCCATCATAGAGAAATTCCCAAAGGTCAATATCAAGGGAATTGACATTAGTGAGAACTACGTAAGTCTTTACCAGAAAAATACTCACCGTTCTGCCATCGTTGGAGCGATTGAGGATATGCCAGAAACCTTAGGATCCTTTGATTATGTTATCTGTGTCACCGTTCTGATGTATTTAGATGACAGAAAACTGAAAAAGGCAATCTCTCACCTATTATTTCACCTTAAGAAAGGGGGAGAACTGATTCTCATTGAGCCGCATCGCTCCGGAATCCCCTTTGAAACCGGGTTCGGAATGGTGACGCTCTTAAGGCTGATGACGAAAAGAGATCAGAATGATTTGAGAAGCAGGTATTTTACATCAAAAGAAATCGGCAACTATTTTCACGATGCCGGTGGAAAGATCTCAAGGGAACGCCGCCTTCCTGTAACGTCAGTATTTTTTTTGCCTATCATCTTGATCGGCAAACTATTGCCTTATGGAACAGCAACAATCGTTTTCAAGATGGTATCTCTATTTGATGCTTTATTGGGTCGGTTTAAGTTCCCCTCCATCTATGCGGCTTATTTGATTCAGAAAAGGTGGGAATAAGAATGCTATGACTCGGAATGAAAGGCCGCCAGCTCGATTTATCAAAAGAGCATGAGATATTAAAAGATGTCAGTATCAGGATCCCTTCTGATCTTAGAAAGAAGATCAAAGGGTTTCTTATGTTGTTGGAGACTATTTTCTGAGTTCATCTTGTTCACATCTGACCTAAAATTTGGGAATGGGTCAGGAGATTGGGGAGTTCAAGAATGGGGGGTGTGTTTTTAAGGAAAATCCGAAATCAGGATAAGGAGGTCGTGAAAATTATTATATCGATCTTCTTCAGAAGATGACTTTGAAAGAGGGGCTGAGTCTAAATCGTAAAGGAGCACCTTCAGGCCTTTGAAGAACTCAAATTGGAATGTCTCGAGGATTATCCCATCCGAAAGGGCCGCTGGTGGTTACTTTATCTCATCCGTTATGGAATGATTCCGGAGAAATGGTTCCTTAAGATTGCCCGGTATGAATTAAACAAGAGAAGAGGGGAAAGGGATTTCATAAGATTTTATAAAGATTACCTATTCCTATTGAGAAAATGATTATGGAAAAAATCCTGGTGACCGGAGCTGCTGGATTCATTGGATCTCATCTCTCGGAGCTATTCATCCAGAAGGGTTATCAAGTCATCGGCCTGGACAACCTCTCCTATGGCAGCCTGCAAAACCTTTCCTCCCTTCTTCCTCATCCAAAATTTCAATTTGTTGAAGGGGATGTGAGAAATTTGAATCTCCTTGTGCAAATCGGAGGCGGAATCGATGCGATCATCCATCTGGCGGCCTACAAAATACCAAGGTATGGAAATGCCCTGGAGACCTTAGACGTCAATGCGAAAGGGATAGAGAATGTTTTGAAAGTCGCCCAGAAAGTGGGGTCTAAAGTGATCTTTGCTTCTACTTCCGATGTCTATGGGAAGAATCCGGACCTTCCTTACTCGGAGAGAAGCGATTTCTATATGGGATCCCCGACGGTTCGGCGTTGGAGTTATGCCATTTCAAAGATACTAGGAGAGCATCTCTGTTTTCTCTATGAAAAAGAATACGGAGTTCGTGTGGTCGTTTTGCGCTACTTCGGAAGTTACGGGCCGAGACAGAACTTAACCTGGTGGGGTGGCCCTCAATCCATTTTCATCGATTCCGCCTTGAAAAATAAACCCATGCCTATTCATGGGGATGGCCGTCAGACCCGGAGTTTTACCTATGTCGAGGATACGATAGAAGGAACCCTTCGCGCTCTGGAAAATCAAGAGGCAGTCGGAAGAGTGATCAATATTGGAAGTACTTCTGAGATAACGATTCTCAATCTAGGAAATAAGATTTGGAAACTGATCCGGGGATCCGAGCCTCCAAAGTATGAATTTGTTCCCTATCGTCAATTTTCTGGCCGCTACGAGGATGTCCGCCGAAGGGTCCCGGATATTCGGTTGGCCAACGAGATCCTCGGATTTCATCCTAAGTTCTCCCTGGAAGAGGGGCTTCCTTTGACGATCGAGTGGCAGAAAGGAGTCACCACCTCTGAAGGAAGAGGGGCATAAGATGGTCCATGTCCTTATCACAGGCGCGGCGGGTTTTCTCGGGTCCCATCTTGCTTTCAGGCTTTTGGAGGCGGAATATGCAGTCATAGGGGTAGATGACCTTTCTCATGGAACTCTGGAAAATCTCTCCCCCTGTCTCCGGTTCCCTCATTTTACCTTCTATCAGCAGGATGTTTTAGATAAGAATTTCTTGAGGGAACTTTCCGGGAAGATTGATATCCTTGTTCATTTTGCCACCTATAAGATTCCGAGAGGGGGACAAAGCCTCAAGACCATCGAGGTCAACACCAAAGGAACAGAGAAGATCTTAGAGGTAGCCAAGGAAAGGAAGTGTCGTGTCCTATTGGGTTCCACGGACGACGCCTACGGGAAGAATCCGGAGCTTCCTTTCTCAGAGGAGAGTGCTTTAGTGATTGGAAATTCAAGGTCGATTCGCTGGAGCGATGCCATCTCCAAGCTGTACTCCGAACAATTGTGTTTTGCTTACCAAGATGAATATCAGGTGCCCATCAATATCTTGAGATTCTCAATCATTTACGGTCCCCGGCAGAGAACGGACTGGTGGGGAGGGCCCCAAGGGGTTTTTCTTGAGAAAGCCCTCAAGAGGGAACCGATCCCGATTCATGGGGACGGGCTACAGATTCGAAATTTCGTTTACGTTTCGGATGCCGTCGAGGGGGCTATCAAAGTGATAGAGAAGGAAGAGATCCAGGGAGAGGTGTTGAACATCGGCTCCTTCGATAGCCTGCGCATTCTTGATCTCGCCTATTCGATCTGGTCCTTGGCAGGGAACTCCGGTAAACCTCAAATTGAATTCATCGCCTACCCCGATCTTTGTCAAGATTATGAGGATGTGAGAGTGAGGAATTTGGATCTCACCAAGGCAAGGGTCCTGTTAGGTTACGAACCTAAAATCAGGGTGGAAGAAGGGTTACGAAAGACCATTGACTGGTTTCGCAGGGACAGTGGGAAATGAAGCCGGTTAGAGATTTGATGCGACTCCAGAGATTTTACGGCGCGGTGGCATCCGAACAGAATCGATCGATACTCCGATGGACTACAGGGAAAAAGGTTCTCGAACTGGGATGCGGATATGGGACCTTTGTCCAAGAAGCAAGGATAGAGGGGAAAGAAGCCTTCGGGTTGGATATCGACTTCCCTACGCTTAAAGCGGGCATCTCTGTCTACCCCCGAGTCAAGGGGGATATGATTCAGGGAGATATGGGGTACCTCCCATTCAAGGAGAATTCCTTTCATACGGTCGTTCTGAGGGAATCGCTTCATCATGTTCCCTGGGTGAAAATCCTTCCGGAGATCCTCCGCATCTGCAGAAGTGAGATCCTTATCTTCGAACCCAATCCCAACGGCTTCTTAAGGCTGAGCCGAAAAATCATCTCTCATCAGGATCAGGAGGTTCCCCTGGAACCTTTGTTGACCTATTTGAGGAGACACGGGGTGGTTGTCCAAGGGATTCTTTATCGAGACTTCATCGCCTTTCCTTTGAGCGGGGGGTTTGTGGGATGGGAGTTCGTCCCTCCAATAAAAGTTCTTTTCTCATTTCTATTGTGGGCCGATCGAGTCGTCCATGCCTTGTTCTGTTTTTTGAGGATTGAAAAGGCGGTCAGTTGGAGATATCTGGTAAAGGGCGTGAAAAAAGAGTCGAAGGAGGAGAGATGATCTATTTCTTAATGCCTGCTTATAATGAAGAGGCCGAAATTGGTTCCAGACTGAGAGATATTGGAAGGCTCATGGTGCAGAAAGGGTTGCTCTTTGAAATCTGGGTGGTCAATGATGGGAGTGTTGATCGAACATCAAAGATCGTTGAGGAGGTTTCAAAAGAGATTCCCGTCCATCTCATCCACCACGAAACGAATCAAGGAATCGGTGTAGCCTTCTTCAATGGACTTAAAGAAATGGTCAAACGTGTCGGTGATGACGATATCATTATCACGCTCGATGCCGACAACACCCACAATTTGAAGACCGTTGAGTTTATGATCAAGAGGATCGATGAAGGATATGAAGTGGTGATCGGCTCCTGTTTTTGCACGGGGGGAATGATGATCGGTGTTCCTGTTCTTCGATATCTCCTGAGTTACATCAGCAACTTCCTCTATCGGCTTTTATTCCATATCAAAGGTATTCGAACCTATACGGGGTTTTACCGGGCCCACAGCGGGGCAGCACTCAAGAAAGCTTTTGAAATCTTCGGAGACCGTCTGATCAAAGTGAATGGTTTTGCAGCAATGGCGGAGATGGTCATTAAATTTCGACAGATCCCTCTTTTTTTGACGGAAGTTCCGATGATCATCCGTTATGATCTAAAGGGGAGGGCAAGCAAGATGCGCGTGATGGCCACGATCAAGGAGCACGTCGGGGTGATTGGCAGAAACCTATTAAAGAGGAGAGTGATATAGCCATGGGTCACAATAATACTTCTGGACTCGAAGAAGAAAAAGAGACTCCCCAGGAGGATTACAGAGGAGGTCTTTTTTCACAAGTATCCTTTGGCTATCTTATGATCCTTCTCCTTTTTCTGGCGGGCATTGTCTGGTACGGTTTTTATTCCGTCCATATCAAGGAGATCGCAGGGTCGGATGATAGGGAGTATGTCGCCATTGCAAGAAATATAGTCAATGGAAAAGGGATCGTCAGAAATTTTATTCTTCCCGTTGATATTAATTTTTTCAATCAACTCCCCATTCCTGAGTTTATGCATCCTCCCGGATATCCTTTGATCCTTGCCGGCTTTTTTAAATTGTTTGGAACTCACGAATTTGCTGCGCTCCTTCCTTCTTATGTATCGTATTTTATTCTCGTTCTTCTGTTCTTCTTCTTTGCGAAATCGAAGATGGAGGGTAAAACGGCGACCCTCGCTGTCATCATCCTCATTTTTAATCGGGAAATTCTGCAGATGAGCCTTGTTGCTCTGAGCGAAGGAGTATATACTCTTGTTTTCTTCCTCTTTTTTATCGTATTTGTAAAAGCAAACTCTCTAAAGACAATATTTGTAGCTGGATTTATTTTAGGGTTAAGCCATCTCATTAGAGAAAACATTTATCCCTTTCTCATCCCTCTCTTCTTCTATCTTTATTTCTACCCTCCGCTTCCTCGTTGGAAGAAAATGGTTTTTTTCTTGATAGGCTTCCTGATTCCCATCCTCCCCAGTGTGGTCAGAAATTTCCTCACAACAGGCTCTCCATTTTTTTCTTATGGGAAATTTACTTTCATGGCCTTTACCGAGAAATATCCATGGCTAAACATCTATCGTGATATTGAGAATCCGTCCTTATTTAAATTTTTTGCGCAAGACATGGGCCTGTTTTTTCTAAAATACATCACCAATTTAGTGACGGCAACGGAAAAGCTGCTCTCTGTTTCCAACCTTTACCTTTTGGCTTTCGCCCTCGTTGAGATGTTTAACTGGAAGAGCAGTTCCGATTGGAGACGAATCAAATTACTATTTCTCTCTCTTCTGGTCTCACAGATCCTTTTCATCTCCTTATTTACCTTTACTTCTCGATACTTTACCCCCTTTCTCCCGCTGATCATCTTATTTGGGGCACAAGCTTTTCTAAGGTTATCAGAAAGCCTTACTCGCGAAATGAAAAGTTATTTAAAGGGGGGAATTCCCTCAGTGGTCATCTATATATTCATTGTTTTCTTCACCGTCCCGACGCTCTACGCTATCTTAAGGCCGGATAAGCCAGCCCAACTGAATTTTAAGGCTCCCTCTTTTGGTTTCTTAATCCAGAAGGATGAAGCGGGAAGGGTAAATGATTTCTTAAGAAAAGAATTGAAAGGTGATAAAGTCGTATGGACGGATCTTTATGAGATCCTGGCGTGGGAAGGGGATCGGTTATGCGGATGGCTGCCTACGCGGATTAAGACGATCTATGAAATCCACCCAAAAATTCCTGTCGATGCAATTCTTCTTACCAGTGTTCGAACACCTTATCGAATGGAAGAAGAGTGGAGATATCTCCTCTATAGCCAGCTGAGTTTACCCAGATATAGGACGATTAAACTCTATCAGAGCCAAACCGTATTTGCAAAATTACTCATTCGAGACGAAAGGGAGTAAGGAGTGTGGGAGAGAGAGGGCGGTGAGGCCTTTTATCAATCAAACATCACGAACTCAATATCTCAAAATTCTTCAATGGGCGGTGGTCACAACCATTTTTATTTTTCTTGGGAAGATGGTCTGGCAGAATTGGGCCCAGGTGAAGGAAGCATCGTTTACCCTGGAACCTTACACCCTCCTGCTGGCCACCCTGTGCTATGGGGCCGCTTTTTTTATCCAGGTCTGGGCATGGTACCTCATCACCGTAAAGTTAGGAATTGCCCTTCCTCGGTTTGAAACATTAGAAAGCTGGTTCTATTCCCAGTTAGGGAAATATCTCCCTGGAAAGGTATGGCTCCTCCTCAGCCGTTTCTACTTCTACGAATCTAAAGCCAAATCAAGAAGATCTATATGGATTGCCCTCTACGTTGAAACGGCCACCATGGTGATCGCTGCGTGGCTTCTTTTTTTGGCTGGCCTCTTCCTTTTTCAAGAAGTGAGGACCTTCTATTCTGCTGGGAAATGGATCGGGTGGATGCTTCCGTTTCTCCTCGCGTTCTTATCTCTTCACCCGCGGGTACTGCAAAGAATTTTCGACTGGATTCTAACTTTCTTAAAAAAAGACACTGTTTCCTTATCCATCTCCTATAGGGACATTCTCTGGATCTTATTCATTTCAGTTTTGTCCTGGGTAGTTGGAGGGGTGGGTTTTTACTTTTTCGTTAAGTCTTTATACCTCGTTTCCTTGTCTCATGTTCTTTTCTTAGCCGGATCACTGTCTTTCGCAAGTTTATTGGGCTTAATGGCAATCTTTGCGCCTATCGGATTGGGAGTGAGAGAAGGGATTTTGGTTTATTTCCTTTCCTACCTGATGCCGAGTCCAGTGGCCGTCGTTATCTCAATCCTTACTCGTCTCTGGATGACTTTCATTGAAATCGGACTTATCGGAATGATATACTTAATCGGTAAATTTCGAAAAGGATTTGGGAAGAGAAGAGATGGATGAACCGAAAGGAAGTAGAGGAACGGTTGAGGAGGGGCAACTACCTCCGAGCTGCTCAAAAAAATGGCGGTTCTCTCGACTCCAACACGTGGTTGCGGCGGCGTTGATTCTTGGCGTCGCGCTGGTGGCTTATTCGAATACCTTTTTCGCCCCATTCTATTTCGATGACACGTTCAATATCCTCGAGAATCCAGATGTCCAGATCACGGTTTTTACGTGGGACCGGGTGGAGCAACTTATCAAGAACACCTATAAGGTATCGATCCGGGTATTCTCCTACTTTACCCTCGCCTTGAATTACTATTTCGGAGGGGTCAATGTTTTTGGATACCATCTGGTAAACTTTATCATCCATGTTGCTTCGGGAATCCTTCTCTATGGGTTCCTGATGCTCACGTTTAACCTTCCGCACTTGAAAGAAAAATATGGAGAAATTTCCTACCGGGTTGCCTTATTTGGAAGTTTGATCTTCATCGCACATCCCATTCAAACCCAATCGGTGACGTACATCGTCCAAAGGATGGCCAGCATGGCCGGGATGTTCTATCTCCTCACCCTTGTCCTCTACATCAAGGGAAGATTGGTCTCTGGTCGGGTGAAGGTTGTCTATTTTTCGGGGATGGGTCTGAGTTATCTCCTGGGGGTTTTTTCAAAAGAGAATGTGGCGATCCTCCCTCTTTTCATCGCCCTCTACGAGTTCTATTTTTTCCAAAATCTCGACGTCGGCCCTCGCGGGAAAAAAGTCCTATTGCTTCTAGGTTCGGTGCTGTTGGGTCTTGTTGCCTTTGGATTTATCGTCTGGGGGAAGCGGTATATCGACCTCACGATCGAAGGATATCAATATTACAAGTTTACATTATCCGAGAGAGTCCTCACCCAATTTCGAGTTGTCCTCTACTACCTCACGCTCCTGATTTATCCCCATCCGTCTCGTCTCTATTTAGATTATGATTTCCCTATATCGAAGACGATCTTTGATCCTCCGACCACGATTCTGTCCATTTTGATCATCACCGGGCTGATGGGATACAGCTTATGGGTCGCCAAGAAAAGACCGTTGCTTTCCTTCTTCATCCTGTGGTATTTCGGAAATCTGGTGATTGAATCATCTTTTTTCCCCCTTGAGATGGTGTTTGAGCACAGACTCTATCTCCCATCCGTGGGCCCCTTCGTCCTTTTTAGCCTTTTTTTAGTCAGAGGAATCGACGAATTCAAGAAGAGGGTGAGTTTTTTGAAGCCCACAGGGACGCCTGCCCGTTATGAATAGATTGATCGCAAAGACAGTGGATTGGATTTTCCTAGCCGCTTTGATCCTTCTTCTTTCCTTATGGACTTATCAAAGGAACGCTCTCTGGGCGAATGAGATGGCGTTCTGGGAGGATTGTGTGAAAAAGGCTCCCAGGAAAGAGAGGGCGCATCATAATTTGGGATTTGTTTATTACGAGTTAGGGCAATCGGATGACGCTAAAAGGGAATTTGAAGAGGCCTTGAGACTTACCCCTGATT
>CAYMJV010000083.1:1573-10917 GCA_964390545.1 uncultured Syntrophaceae bacterium | reverse complement strand
GGAGTAAAATGGCCAAATTTTGTTTGACAAAGCCCTTTTTTAACTTTATCATCAACTTGTTTGAGGAGAGGGTTATGCTTTGTCCGACCTGCGGGCAAACCGTGACGGAAGGAGGTCGTTTCTGTATGCACTGTGGTTCCCCTGTCACCGTTACGGGAACGAAAGACAAGACCATGACGGAGGACTTAGAGGCCACGGTCTTGGAATCCTCAGGAGACCTTTATGAAACGACGGTACTAATCTCTCCAGGCACGGTCCCCTCGAAATCTGAACAACCCAAAAAGAATCAAAAACCCCTCTTTTTTGCCTGGCTGGTGAGCCTTGAAGGACCTGAGAAAGGCAAGGACCACCGGGTTTTAAAGGAAAAGATTTCCATTGGGAAACAGGAGAATTCCGATATCGTCATCAAACGCGATTTTATCTCCCGCAGCCATGCGCTTCTTCTCTATGAAAACCATCAGTTCATCCTGTCGGACCTCCATTCCACCAATCACACCTATGTGAACGGTGAGATCATCTCCAAGAAAGTTCTGAAGGATAATGATATCATCAAATTCGGAGATGCCGTTTACAAGTTTAAATGTCTCTGAGGAGGAGAAGTTGGCAAATCAGGCAATCTGTCCCAATGGCCATGTCATCCCGGCAACGTCCCTCATCTGCCCTATTTGCAAGAGAAACCTCAAGGATCTGGAACTGCCTGAGACAAGAGTCCAATTGGAACCTTTGGCTCCTTCTGAAGGAAGACCCTTCTGCGGCTGGTTGGTGGTCCTCGAAGGAAGTCTTCAGGGAGAGGACTTCTATCTTCATGAGGGGAGAAATATCATTGGGTCGTCCCCCCCGTGTGAGATCCTACTCCAGGACGAAGGGATTGAAGATCGACATGCCAGCATCCGTTTCTCATCAAATCAATGGATCCTGACCGACCTCGATTCTGAGAGTGGGACATTCCTCAATGGAAAGAGGATCTACCGACATGAACTGAAGGATGGTGATAAGATCATCATCGGGAAATCCCTCCTCCGAGTCAAGACATTATAAGTCGAGGTGCTTCGTGAAAGCCTCTGGTATTGAAGTTGCGCATCTTACCGATATCGGAAAGAAACGAAAACATAACGAGGATGCTTTGGGCTTCTTCAACCTGAGCGAAGATGAGGTGCTCGCCGTTGTGGCCGATGGCATGGGGGGGCACGCCTCCGGAGAGGTGGCGAGCCGGATGGCGGTGGAGATTATTCAGGAGGTCTATTCGAAAGAACGAATGGAGCAGGATGTCTTAGAGGCTTTGAAATCAGCTTTTGAAGTGGCCAATTTTACCATCCTTCAAAAGTCTCTGGAACAAGAGGATCTGAATGGAATGGGAACAACGGCAACCGCCCTGGTGATCAAAGGGGATCAGACCTTTGTGGGCCACATGGGCGATAGCCGGGCCTACCTCTTTCGAAATGCCACGGTCCATCAATTGACCAAGGACCATTCCATGGTGAGCCGTATGGTGGAGCAGGGCCTTTTGAGCAAAGAGGAGGCCCAACACCATCCTCAACGGAATGTCATTTACAAGACCCTGGGCGTCAACAGGGATGCGGACCTCGATCTCGTCGGTCCCCTTTCTATTCAGGGGGATGACATTTTCCTCCTGTGTTCCGATGGCCTAACCAACCTGGTGAGCGATGAGGAACTTCTCAAAATCGTGAAAAAAGAGGCGCCTGAGAAAGCCTGCGAAAAGCTGATCCAGCTTGCCAACAAACGGGGAGGACATGATAACATCACGATTCAAATCTTAAAAGTATCGAATCAGAGGGGTGAGTGAATGGCACGACCCCTATCCAACGGAATTCCTCCGAAGGGTGAGTCTAAGGTCGAACCCGGACCCAAGGACGTGGCCGAACAAAAGACCTTGGTACAAAAGACCTTGGTCGGACCAAAGGACGAGAAAAAAGAGCTCGGTACCTTAACGCTCAACATGGGCGGCCAATTGGGCAAGAGCTACGCCATCGGTGAAAAAGGGCTAATCATCGGGAGAGACCCGGCGCAATGTGACATTGTCATCATGGATCCAAACGTTTCCAGGGTCCATGCCTGGGTCACCGTAAAGAAGGGAGAGGTGGTGATCATCGACCGGGGGTCGACGAACGGAACCTATGTGAATCAGGTCAAGGTAGAGAATACCAACCTGAAATCTGGAGACAGCATCCAGCTGGGAAGAAAATGCAACACCACCTTAGTGTTTAACCCATAACCTATAGAGGAGGGAGCTTGTCCCTCCCCGTGATGAAGCAGAGGCTAAGATGTCGATCGACTGGATATTTGGAGAGTATAAGATCCTGAAAAAGATCGCTACAGGAGGAATGGCCGAGGTCTTCCTTGCCAAGAGAATTGGAATGAAAGGATTCGAAAAACTCCTGGCCATCAAGAGGATCCTTCCCCAGTTCTCTGAGAATGAAGAATTCATCGCCATGTTTATTGATGAGGCCAAACTGGCAGCAAAATTGACGAATCGAAACATTGTCCAGATTTACGATTTTGGCAGCCAGCAGGGGTCCTATTACATCGCCATGGAGTACATTTTTGGAAAAGACCTTCGGTCGATTCTGAAGAAATCGAAAGAAAGAGGAGAACGCCTTCCACTGGCTCAATGCGCCTATATCATCGGCGAAGCGGCTAAGGGGCTCGAATATGCCCACACCTTAAGGGATCACTTCGGCAAACCCCTTCAGATCATCCATCGGGATATCAGCCCTCAAAACATTCTCATCTCTTATGAGGGAGAGGTGATGCTGGCCGATTTTGGAATAGCAAAGGCCGCTTCAAAATCGACCGAGACCCGGGCGGGTGTCCTGAAGGGAAAGATCTTATACATGTCGCCCGAGCAGGCATGGGGAAAGCCCATCGACCGGCGGACTGATCTCTACTCTCTGGGAGTTCTCCTCTATGAAATGATCACCCATCGGAAGATCTTCGATGCGGACTCCGAATTCTCCATGCTGGAGAAGGTGAGGAATGCGGATGTGGAATTCCCTCCGAACGTCTTCGAAAACATCCCGAACAATTTCCTCCAGGTGGTCCAAAAGGCCCTTGAAAAGAATCCGGACCATCGTTACCAGAGCGCTCACGACATGCGTGTCGACCTGGAGAATTACCTCCTCACCACCCAGGAGAGGCTCAGCGAGAAAACCATCTCAAATTATTTGAAGCAACTTTTCAGAGAAGAGATTGACGAAGAGCGGAAGATCCTGACCGAAGGCACAGAGATCTTGGTCGAGAGATTGGCTGCCCAAGAACCCGTCCTTAAGCCCCCGGCCCGAGAACCTGAAAAAATTTCTATTCCGAAAAAGGCTCCCGTCCCGGAAGGAGAGAAAAAAAAGGGCGTTGTATTCACTTCCCAGTTGCGGTTCGCATTGATTCTTATCCTTTTCCTTGTCGGTGGGTTCGCAGGCGCTTATTTTTTCACCCGGCCCTCCTCCAAAAACATTATGGTTTCCCAAAGAGGTGACACGTCATCTCAGCCGGCTCGACCCAAAGCCTCTCCGCCACCTGCTGCGACTGTCGTTGAACAACCCCAGGAGAAACCATCCTTGGAGGCAAGGAAAGAACCTTTGGCAGAAGAAAAACCTGTTCTTCCTATGGAAAAACCATCTCTTCCAGCGAGGAAGCCTTTTCCCCCTGCGAAAAAACCGATCCCTCAAGAAAGGCCGAAGCCTGTTTATCAGGCTGAAGCCGAGGTTAAACCCTCCCCCCCTACTCCTGTTGAAAGACCAAAGCCCATAGAAGAAGAGAGAAGAAAAGCCCAACCCGTGGAGAGTCCAGAATCTGTGGCGAAGACAGAGAAAGAAGCATCATTAAAGGCTCCTGAGCAAAGACCCCCCTCTTTACTGGGCGACCTCATCAGCCAAGGCCCCCAACTCCTTATCGAAAACAGACAACTGAGAATATTGGAACAGGTCCAAAAGCTGACGCCGGAGGAGAGGCAGAATATCAATGCCAAGGTTCTCGAGTGTTTTGCCCATCTGAAAAGAGTTGTGGTGGACAAGGATAAACAGTCGAAACCGTTCTGGAATCAGCTCTACGAGTTCCTTGAAAAATCAAATAACCGAAATGCCACCCCCCTGCTCGTCAGGATTACCAAGGACCCAGAGGAGTATACCCGACTCTATGCCGTCACCCTGCTTGGAAGCATTGGTGACCACAGAGCCATTGGCGATCTGCAGCAAATCGCAAACTCCGACCCCAATCGAAAAGTCCGAAGGAGTGCAGCTAGGTCCGTTGCCCTAATCCAGAAGAGAGGATAGAGAGAATTATTCTATTCGTGAAATTCACTATCATTCGCATAATTCGTGAGATTCGTGATTATTCGTGTCATTCATCTTCTTCATTATTAGACAAGAATCCAAAAATATTGTAAATTTTATAAATGGCTTTCTAAAGGCTATTCTAGACCGGTAGAAGGGGGGGGAAGTTTCCATGAAATTTCCACAATATAGACCGAGAAGGTTGCGAAAAGATGAGATTTTTCGTGAAATGGTTCGAGAAACCCATCTCAGGCCGGGCGATTTTATCCTTCCTCTCTTTGTCCGTCCCGGGAAAGGGGTAAAACAGGCTATCTCCTCCATGCCGGGCCATGCCCAGCTCTCGATTGACCTCCTCATCAAAGAGGTGGAAGAGGCGAAATCCTTGGGCATTCTGGGAGTGATCCTTTTCGGAATTCCCGAGAGGAAAGATGAAATGGGTACCGAGGCCTATGCTGAAGATGGAATCATCCAGAGGGCGGTGAAGGCCATCAAGGAGAAGGTAGAGGGAATCATTGTCATCACCGATGTCTGCCTCTGCGAATATACCAGTCATGGCCACTGCGGTGTGGTGAAAGAGGGAAGGATTCTCAATGATGAAACCCTCGACCTCCTTGCCCGGCAGGCCCTTTCTCATGTAAAGGCAGGGGCAGATATGGTTGCCCCTTCGGATATGATGGATGGAAGGGTGGGAGCCATCCGAAAGAAGTTAGATGAAAACCGGTTCGATGACATTCCCATCATGGCCTATTCGGCCAAATATGCCTCCAGCTTCTACGGACCTTTTCGGGTAGCTGCCGAATCGAAACCCCTATTTGGAGACCGGAGATCTTACCAGATGGACCCAGCCAATGGAGATGAGGCTCTGAGGGAAGTCCAACTTGATCTTGAAGAAGGTGCTGACCTGGTAATGGTGAAACCAGCCCTTCCCTACCTGGATATCATCTATCGGGTGAAACAGATGTTCAACATTCCGGTGGCTGCTTACAACGTGAGCGGGGAATTTGCCCTTGTCAAGGCCGCTTCGCAACTGGGTTGGGTTGACGGCGAACAGGTGATGATGGAATCGCTCGTCGCCATCAAAAGGGCAGGAGCCGATCTCATCCTGACCTATTTTGCGAAAGAAGCCGCCCGGAAATTAACTTAAGTTGGGAGTTCGGAGTTAGGAGTGATGAGTTCGGAGTAAGAACAAAGAACAATGTAGAACCGGCCACAGTGCCGGCTAAATGAGAATTTGGAGTTAGGAATTAAAGGTGAAGCATCAGGATTTCAAAAATACGGATAACGAATCACAAATAACGGATCATCCGCTGAGAATGATTGCGTGGGAGCTCACGCGAGGCTGCAACCTCGCCTGTGTCCACTGCCGCGCCTCCGCAGAGCGAGGCCCTTACCCAGGGGAACTCTCCACCCAGGAATGCCTCAGGGTGATGGATGAGATCGCCTCCATCAGCAAACCCGTCATCATCCTCACGGGGGGAGAACCCCTCCTTCGACCCGATATCTTCGATCTCGCCCGTTATGGAACTGATAAAGGATTCCGAATGGTGATGGCGACCAATGGTACCTTGATGACGGAAGAGGCGGTTCAGAAGATGAAGACCTCGGGGATTCAACGAATCAGCGTCAGCCTCGATGGCCCTAGTTCAGAGACCCATGATGCCTTTCGAAAGGTGAAAGGATCCTTTGAGAGTTCCCTGAAGGGGATTGAATTGGCCAAGAAGGGAGGTCTTGACTTCCAGATCAACACAACCATCACCCAGATGAACCTCCATTTGATCGCCGACATCCTCAAACTTGCGGTTGACCTCGGTGCGGTAGCCCATCACATCTTCCTCTTGGTTCCCACTGGAAGGGGAAAGGAGCTTCAAGATCAGGAGATCTCCGCCCTGGACTACGAAAAAACGCTCAACTGGTTTTACGAGCAGAGGGAGCGGGTTCCTCTCCAGCTGAAGGCCACCTGTGCCCCGCACTATTACCGGATCCTCCGCCAACGGGCCAAGAAAGAGGGGAAGAAGATCACTCCGAAGGAGTACGGATTGGATGCCATGACCCGGGGTTGCCTGGGGGGAATCTCCTTCTGCTTCCTCTCCCATGTGGGTCAGGTGCAGCCCTGTGGGTATCTGGAACTGGACTGTGGCAACGTAAGGAAACAATCGTTCAAAGACATCTGGGAGAACTCCCCGGTCTTCCTCAATCTCCGGGACATGGATGGCTATAAAGGGAAATGTGGAATCTGTGAATACAGAAAAGTCTGTGGAGGCTGTCGTGCCAGGGCCTATGAAAGCCTTGGGGATTACTTGGGCGAAGAGCCTTATTGCATTTATGAACCCCATCACGTATGAACCGATTTAGATCCTTTTTCCGTTTCCGACTCAGCTTGACCCTTAAATTTATCCTTGCCATGGTCCTCCTGGTCTTGATGGGCGCAGCGGCCTTCGGATTTTTCTTCTTGGCGAGGGAGAGGTTCCTCCTTCAGACCGAAATGGAGACCTTTGGAAGATCCTTGGCCAATGCCTTCACTCCGCTCTTCCGGTATGGATTTGGGATATCAGATCGATCCTTTCTGGAACGCCAGGTACAAATCATCGTTGAGGATGAGAACATTGTCCAATGTGCCCTTCTCGATCGAAACGGAAAAGAACTGGTCTCTGCAGTAAAGAAGGCCCCCCTTCCCGATCCCGACCTCATCTATCGATTCTCTCATCCCGTACAATCTCAAGAGGAACAACTGATTGGAACGGTTCAGATGGGAATTTCCCTTCATCGCTTTAGAGCCAGGTTGGATGCCTTGAAGAGGGATATTCTTTTTGTGACCTTAGGGGTGATTGGTTTAGGGTTTCTCTTTACGATCATCCTCACGCGGATCCTTCTTCGACCCATCGAAAAGCTGGTGGCGGCTACGGAAATTGTGGCCAGAGGGGAATTGATTTACACCGTCGATATCGATTCAGGAGACGAGATCGGAGACTTGGCCAGGGCCTTCAATCAGATGACCCTCCAGTTGAAAGGGTCCAGAACCGATCTGGAAAAGAAGGTGGAGGAACGGACGCGCCTGTTGGAGGAGAACATCAAGGAACTGAACCGGGCGAGGACCTCGACCCTAAAGATGCTCGAAGACCTCCAGTCTGCTAAGAAGGAATTGGAGATGATGAACCGGGAGTTAACGGAGATGGATGAGACCCGGATGAAATTCATCGGTACGGCTTCCCATGAGCTGAAGACCCCCCTCACGGCCATCAAAGCCAATATCGACTTCATCCTCTCCGACAAGGAGGTTAAGGTTCCTGAGAATCTGAAATCCTATCTCCTCACCATTCAGAGGAATACGAACCGAATCCAAGGGACCATGGATCATATGCTCGATCTGACACGGATCCGATCGGGCCGTCTCCTCCTCACCCGGGAAATGATCTCTCTCTCGGAGGTGATTTATGGCTACATCAACGAGGTCAAGCCCGTGGATAAACACCTCACCATCCAGGTCGAGGTCCCCGATGACCTCCAGGTCTATGCCGATCGGGGACGGCTTCACGACATCTTTATCAATCTCCTCTTCAATGCTTTCAAATTCACGGCCGATAGAGGCCAGATCACCATCACCGCCAGCCGAAAGGATGCCTTTGTCCTCCATGAGATTCGAGATACTGGGATTGGCATTCCGGAGGATAAGATGGAAAAGATCTTCGAAGAATTTTACCAGGTGGAAAGTGGTAAACATGGTGGAACAGGATTGGGCTTGGCCATCACCAAGCGATTGGTGGAGGAACATGGCGGAAAGATTTGGGCCAAGTCCCTTTTAGGGAAGGGTTCTACCTTCTATTTCACCCTCCCTCTCTCGGCGGAGATTGCAGATGAAAAAGCACTTCACACCTAACCCTCCAAAAGGAAAAGTCCTGATCGTCGACGATGCCCCGGATACCTTGGACATCATCCAGAAACTCCTCTCTTTTGAGGGCTATGAGGTCATCCTGGCTGTCACAGGCGAAGAAGGGGTGAAGAAAGTCGTAGAAGAAAAGCCGGATGTGGTTCTTATGGACATTAGCCTTCCGGGGATCGATGGCACCGAGGCGCTGAAGCGGATTCGAACGATCAACCCTATTCAAAGCGTCATCATGCTCACCGCCTTTGCCACAGTAGAGAATGCCATCCACGCCCTCAAGGAGGGCGCCTCCGACTTCGTTAAGAAACCCTTCGAGAATGAACACCTCATCCATATCGTTAATCAGGCCCTTGAAAAATCCCGGACCCTGACGGAAAAGGAGAAACTGGAAGAGGAGGTGAGACGGCTTTCCATCACCGACGACCTCACCGGACTCTACAACCACCGGCATTTTTTCAAAACCCTAGAATCCGAGTTGACCCGCTTGAAGCGTCAGAGGACCTCTCTTTCCCTTTTGATGTTAGACGTCGACAACTTCAAAAGATACAACGACACCCATGGCCACGTGGAAGGGGACCGGGTATTGAAAAAAATCGGAGAGATCATCAAGCACTCGATCCGGCATAATGTCGATTCTGGCTATCGATACGGTGGGGATGAATTTGCCTCCCTTCTCATCGGGGCCTCCCTTGAACAAGCCCTGACCATTGCTGAACGAATCCGTTTAACCATTGAGGAGGCTGGATTTAAGGATATTACCGTCAGCGTCGGGTTGGCAGAATTCCAAGATGGCTTCGACTTAGAAAGGTTTGTCAAATCGGCTGACGACGCGATGTATGTGGCCAAGCATTCAGGCGGCAACCGGGTTTATACCAATGTTCTGTGAAACATTCATTTGGCGTCTGGCAGGAAACTAAATTGTTTTTCATTAAAATGACCTTTCTCAAATTCCAAATTCCAAATCCCAAATCCCAAATAATTTCTAGCCAAACATGTTTGAAATTTCCCCACCTATTCCCCTCCCCCTTTTCGATGGGGGAGGGTTAGGGTGGGGGTGGACAGAATAAAGACCCTTTGGTCCCCCTTCCCTTCATCCCCTCCCACCAGTCGTTGCGACTCGAAACCGAGGGGAGGGGAGATTTTTGGGGGGTATTGAAAAAATGTTAGAAGAAAATTCTTAG
>CAYMJV010000083.1:0-1473 GCA_964390545.1 uncultured Syntrophaceae bacterium | reverse complement strand
CGGGCCTTTTATGCGATCGGTCACCTCTCCAATTCCAAAGGCCTTCCCACCAACGCCACCTATGGTTTCACCCAGATGCTTCTCAAAGTCCTCAAAGACCACCGGCCAGACTACCTCATCGTCGTCCTCGACTCAAAGGCACCCACTTTTCGAACTCAGGTTTATCACGAATACAAGGCCAACCGGCCAGCCATGCCTGAAGCGCTCGTTCCCCAGATCCCCTATATTAAGAAGATCATGCAGGCTTATCGCATTGCCACTTTGGAGATCGAGGGATACGAAGCGGATGATGTGATCGGGACGCTGGCCAAAAAACTGGAGTGCGAGGCCGATGTGGTGATCATCACAGGGGATAAAGATATCCTCCAACTGGTCAGTGACCGGACCGAAGTCTACGATACGATGAAAGAGAAAAGGTTCAAAGTGGATCAAGTGATCCAGCGCTTTGGAGTCCCTCCGGAGCAGGTGGTGGAGGTGATGGGCCTCTCCGGAGATGCCATCGACAATATACCAGGCGTGCCCGGGATTGGAGAGAAGACGGCGATCGAATTGATCAAAGCCTTTGGATCGATCGAAAACCTCCTTGCCCATCTGGAACAGGTCCCGAAAAAGAAACTGAGAGAGAATCTGGAGGCCTATGGTGAACAGGCTCGCCTCAGCCGGCAACTGGCAACCATCCATACGGATGTGCCCATCGACTGCCCATTAAAAGAATCTGTCCTCTCTCCTCCTGATCTGAAGAGCCTCCGGGAGATCTTCAAAGAGTTGGAATTCAATAAACTCCTCAAAGAGCTCCCAGACGAGAAAGTCGATCGCCCAAGAGACTACCACCTGATCATCGGACAGAATGAATTCCTTTCCTTGGTGGAAGATTTAAGAAGGGCAAAACGCTTTGCCATTGATCTCGAGACCACCTCGCCCTATCCCATGTGGGCCGATCTGGTTGGCATGAGCCTATCCCACACTCCGTATCAAGCCTTCTACATTCCCGTGGGCCATCAGCCACGCGAAGGCATTCAACAGCTTCCCTTCCCCTGGGTCCTGGAGCGATTGAAACCTCTCCTGGAGGATGAGGCGTTGAAGAAGGTGGGACAGAACATCAAATACGACTGGATCGTTTTGAAACGATACGGCATCGAGCTTCAGGGGATTGAAGGCGACACCATGATCGCTTCCTATCTCCTTAATCCCACCAAGCATAATCACAACCTCAGCGAAATCGCCCGGGAATATTTAGACCGTTCGGTCACTGACTACAAGGAGGTTGCCGGGACCGGCGCAAAGGCATTGACCTTTGACCAGATCGATCTTGAAAAGGCAAAGGATTATAGCTGTGAGGATGCGGATGTGACGTTGCAGTTGTCTCGGCTCCTTCTTCCGAAATTGACCGAAGGAGGGTTTAAGGATCTCTTCGATCGGGTGGAGATGCCCCTCCTGGTCGTCCTGGCCAAGATGGAGATGAATGGGGTGAAG
>CAYMJV010000082.1:0-10935 GCA_964390545.1 uncultured Syntrophaceae bacterium | reverse complement strand
TTCCAATCCGAACATTCGTCCCACCCAAATCGACTCCAACTAATACCCGCCCCATGATCAAACCCCCAAATCGCATAGCGCAAAGCGCATAGCGAATAGCGAAAATATGTCTGACTTCTGCTTACTGCCTACCGCCTTCTGGTTTCTTTGTTATTTACTCCCTCCTCAGCCACCTGATCAATGCACTCACCTGGGCAGTAAGATAGGAAACCATAATAATTAGAATCACCAACAAAAACGTATTTGTATTGACGATCCATAAGATATCCATCTTGCCCCCCTTTTATTCGTAATTCATCCCTGGTCCACGGTTTATCGTTTTTTGTGCATTGTGAAGCTCCCCGGCCCTACCTATCCCGCCAGAGGCGGGACGGGGCACGTTCCCGTCCAATGTTCTACTCAACGCCAGTATGAAGACGACAGCCCCCTTTGTCAAGATTTTTAAATCTGATCATTCAACTATAAGCTATTCGCTCATTGCCATTAGCTATCAGCTAAATTCCCCTTGTCTGCCCTTCTCCATTCTGATATAAAGGAACCCAACTTGTCCACGACGGTTTCCCCTCACCCTCCCCTCTCCCCTTGGGGGAGAGGGGAGGGTGAGGGGGATATAAATTGGTAGGGCCATGTTAGCACGGGTCTTGAGCAGCGCTGTTTTTGGGATTGATGCCTATGTGGTAGAGGTGGAGGTCGATATTGCTCAGGGTCTTCCCGCCTTTGCCACGGTTGGGCTTCCTGAAGGGGCTGTCAAGGAATCGAAGGACAGAGTCAAAGCCGCCGTCAAGAACTGTGGCTACGACTTTCCATCCCGGCGCATTACTGTCAATCTCGCTCCAGCCGATATCAAAAAGGAAGGGTCCTCATTCGATCTTCCCATGGCGATTGGAATTCTGGCAGCTACGGAAGTCGTCCAGAAAACGAGACTTAATCAATACCTCATTCTGGGAGAGCTTTCGCTGGATGGACAGGTGAAACCCATTAAGGGAACCCTCCCTATTTCGGTTGCCGCAAGGGATGCACGGTTTCGTGGGATTCTGCTTCCAAGGGGAAATTCCAGGGAGGCGGCTGTTGTCAAAGGCATCGATATTTTGCCTTTGGATACCCTTTCGGATTGTGTTCAATTTCTGAACGGAAATCTTAACATCGATCCAATGGAAGTGGATCTCGATGAGATTTTTAAGACAGAGCAAAACTATCCTGTTGATTTCAATGATGTGAAAGGCCAGGAGCATGTGAAGCGCTGCTTGGAGGTGGCGGCTGCAGGGGGTCACAATGTGATCATGATCGGCCCTCCGGGATCTGGAAAGACGATGCTGGCCAAACGGCTTCCAACCATCCTTCCCGATATGAACTTTGAAGAGAGTCTTGAGACGACAAAGATTCACAGCGTCATGGGATTGATTCCACCGGAAAACTCCCTCATCGTCGTCAGGCCTTTTCGTAGTCCTCACCACACCATTTCCGATGCAGGTCTAATTGGTGGAGGCCAGATTCCGAAGCCAGGGGAAGTCAGCCTTTCCCACAACGGTGTTCTTTTCCTGGATGAACTTCCGGAATTTAAGAAGAATGTCCTGGAGGTGATGCGTCAGCCTCTGGAAGAGGAAAAAGTCACCATCTCCCGGGCCGCTACTTCCCTCACCTACCCTGCTCGTTTTATGCTCATGGCAGCCATGAACCCCTGTCCCTGTGGCTACTACGCTGACCCGAGCAATGAATGTTCTTGCACCGTTCCCCAGATTCAGCGTTACCGGTCAAAGATCTCCGGTCCCTTGATGGACCGCATTGACATTCACATCGAGGTCCCTGCGGTGAAGTATCGGGATCTGGCCAGCCGGGAGACAGGAGAACCTTCTCGTGAGATTAAGAGGAGAGTAGATAATGCCCGAAAGATTCAGCTCAATCGATTCAAGGGAATGAAAATTTACTGCAATGCTCAGATGACGAACCGCCACATCAAAAAATTCTGCGAGATCGATGAGGCCAGTCAGAAGTTACTGGAGATGGCAATTGATAAATTTGGATTGAGCGCCAGAGCTTATACACGATTACTGAAGGTCGCCCGAACCATTGCCGATCTCGAAGCGCAGGTGAATATTCAGCCCGCCCACCTCTCCGAAGCCATCCAGTACCGCACGTTGGACAGAAATCTGATTGCATGAATCTTCTGTCACGACTGCCAAGTTCCTCCAAAATCCAGAGGTTTTCTATCCGCAATTTAGCTTCCCTATCCCTTTCCACCGATCATCATCCCCTGCTCAGTGCCGTGTTCGTCTCTTTCTCTTGAACATAAACGCATTGAGAGCTTAACGATTTCTTAAGTCTTTCTTTCTAACCCTGTCCAATATTTTTTCCTGAGTTCTCTCTTCAGAATCTTACCTTGCGGATTCTTTGGCAGAGACTCGACAAACTCAACCGATTTGGGGGCCTTATAGCGAGCCAGGTGCTGCTTGCAAAATTCCACAATCTCATCCTCCGTAGCCTGCTGCATTTCGTTTAAAACGACGACAGCGTGAACCCGTTCTATCCATAAATCATCGGGCACACCGATCACAGCAGCCTCCGCAACTGCAGGATGACGGTACAGAACTTCTTCCACCTCCCGGGGATAAACATTCTCTCCGCCAGTAACAACCAAGTCCTTCTTCCGGTCAACGAGGTAGACGTACCCATTCTCATCATAATATCCCATGTCCCCTGTATGGAGCCACCCATCAACCATAACGTCGCGAGTCTCATCCGGCTTATGCCAGTACTCAACCATCACCATTTTACTTTGCACCACAATCTCTCCCACCACATTTGGTTTCACATCATCATTCTTTTCATCGATGATCCTTACATGCACCCCCACGCAAGGTTGACCGCAGGAGGCCAACACCTTTTGTTCCTCTCGGGGCTTGTCCAGGACTTGATGAGATTTCCTTGGGAAAAAAGCGATTTCAGGCCCTGACTCCGACTGGCCATACCCCTGCATGAAAATCGCTCCAAATCTCTCCATCCCTCTCCTTAACAATTCTGCCGGCATAGGAGAGGCGGCATACCAGATCCGTTTAAGACTGCCAAGATTGTATTTCTCAATATCGGGCAAAGTCAGCATGGTGACCAAATGGGTGGGAACGATGTGAATATCGGTCGCACCCTCATCTTGGATCGCTTGGAGGGTTGAGGCTGGATCGAAGGATCTCTGCGGCATCATCACATTCCTACCGCCCACGTAGAAGAAGGCCCAAAAGTGGCTGTAGCCGCCGATATGAAAAAGGGGCAAGATCATGATGTGTTTATCACCCGGCTCTGCACCTATTTGTATAGCTTTCGTCCGGGTATTCTCAATGTTGCGCCCCTGGGTGTAAAGGGCGCCACGGGGGGTACCTGTCGTCCCACTCGTATAAATGATGAGAAACGGGTCTTCCTCCTTTACCTGAACATCGGGCTCTTCTTCTGAATGACCGCTTAACAGATCATGGTGAGAAGTCATACCAGAAGCAGAAGTCTCAAGAGAGACGTAGTTTTTGACCTTGGCAAGGCGTGGCCGCAATGGACTCACCATTTCTGAGAATTCACGACCTACAAAAAGTGCACTGATCCCTGAATAATTGATAAGATATTCCAGGTCATTGGCCTGCAGCCTGGGGCTGAAGGGAGAGATGATGAATCCGCCCTTCATGGCTGCTCCAAAGACCTCCGCATATTCAAGGCAATTCCATGACAAGATTCCAATCCCATCCCCTCTTTTAACTCCTACGGAATGAAGGGCATGGATCAACTTGTTTACCCTAGCATTAAATTGAGCAAATGTGATTCGCTCTTCACCATAGACAAATGCTTCATTTTCTGGATAGAGGAGCGCGTTTCTATAGATGATGTCGGCCCAAGTTCCTATGACGTACCGACATAATTCTTTAAGGATAAGCTTTTCCTGCATCTTCCCTCACCTGAAAGGAAGCCCCCTGCCCACCCCGTTAAGACGGGGCAGGCACGGCGGGGCTTCCCGGAAAGGTAATTTCATTTTATATTGCGCCCCTTGACCCCGCCTGCAAGGCGGGACTTACGGGGCACGTTCCAGTCATCTCGAGGCTTTTGTCCCCCCGGTGATCGGTGGTGTCTTTAGTTCTGCCACGGATGGTTGGTGCCCCGAGCAAGTGATAGGTTCAAACGAAATCGTGCTAGACTTCAAACTAACCCTGTCCGTTCATCATTGGTAAAATCATTGTCCGCTAATCACATTGTACTTGCGCCCCACTTTTTTGAAGCCCTGAATCGCTTGAGTGATATCGCTGGTACTGTGAGCCGCACTCATTTGAGTTCGAATTCTCGCTTGCCCTTTGGGAACGACAGGGTAGCTAAAACCAATCACATAAACCCCCTCGTCCAACATGTCCCGTGCAATGTCTGCAGCTAGTTTAGCATCTCCAAGCATGATGGGGATAATGGGATGGCCGGCGCCAACCGTTCTAAATCCTGCTTTCTCGATTTCTTTCCTAAATAGAACACAATTGTCTTCAAGTCGGTCTCTCAACTCTGTGCTCCCACTAAGAACCTCCAGCACTTTCAAAGTGGTATAGACAATGACCGGAGCAAGGGTATTGCTGAATAAATAGGGACGGCTCCGCTGGCGCAACAACTCGACGATTTCCCTACGGGCTGCTGTAAATCCTCCAGAAGCACCCCCCATCGCCTTCCCGAAAGTTGAGGTGATAATATCGACACGCCCAAACACTCCATTGTATTCGTGAGAGCCCCTTCCCGTTTTTCCCACAAACCCTGTTGCATGGGAATCGTCCACCATCACCAATGCTCCATATTTCCCGGCGAGATAACAGATCTCTTTCAGGTTGGCAATAATCCCGTCCATGGAGAAAACACCATCCGTAGCAATCATTTTTGTGCGAGCACCCTCTCGATCGGCCTGTTGAAGTTGAGCCTCAAGGTCATTCATATCATTATTCCTGTATCGATACCTTTTGGCCCTGCAGAGCCTTACCCCGTCGATAATGGATGCATGATTCAGTGCATCAGAGATGATGGCGTCTTCTTCCTCCAAAAGAGTTTCAAAAAGTCCCCCGTTGGCATCGAAACAGGAAGAATAGAGAATCGCATCCTCCATTCCGAGAAACTCTGCGATTTTCGACTCAAGTTCTTTGTGAATATCGAGCGTCCCGCAGATGAAACGAACGCTGGCCATCCCAAATCCGTATTTTTCCAGACCCTCGTAAGCTGCCCTCACCACGCTTGGGTCACTGGCCAAGCCCAAATAGTTGTTCGCACAAAAATTAATCATTTTCCCCTGCTTGACTCTTATGTGAGCCGATTGCGGGGTCAGGATGATACGCTCCTCTTTGTACAGGCCTGCCTCTCTAATGTCGTCGAGCTCCTTCATGATTTTTTCTGGTATCTTTCCGGACATGAAAATACCCTCCTTAAATTAATCCCAATTCGTGTTTTTTCTTGATGACCCTCAACATATCTTCGGTCGTCATGGCTAGGTCATATTTTGGATTCCAGCCCCACTCCTCCCTCGCGCAAGAATCATCCATCTTGTTTGGCCATGAGTCAGCAATGGTTTGCTTAATCGGATCGATTTTGTAACTGATCACAAAACCAGGAAGATGACTTTCAATTTCTGCTGCAATCATTTCGGGACAAAAACTCATCGCCGTAACGTTAAACGAGTTCCGATGTTTCAATTTGGAAGGATCCACCTCCATCAATTGGATGGCCGCCTCAAGGGCATCGGGCATATACATCATGTCAAGAAATGTTCTTGGGCCTATGGGGCAGGTATAATTGTTCTCTCTCACTGCCGCATAAAAGATTTCGACAGCGTAATCCGTTGTTCCACCCCCTGGAAGTGTCACATTCGAGATAATTCCTGGATAGCGGACGCTTCGGGTGTCCACACCAAATCGTTTGAAATAATAATCACTCAATAGCTCACCGGTAACTTTTGTAATCCCGTAAATCGTCTGAGGCCTCTGGATCGTATCCTGCGGGGTGTTATCCAAGGGAGATGAGGCTCCGAAAGCGCCGATAGAACTTGGCGTGAAAACCGCACACCGGTATTCACGAGAAACCTCCAAGACGCTTAAAAGGCCATGGATACCAATGTGCCAGGCTTCCAGGGGCTTCGTCTCCCCAACAACCGAAAGGATTGCTGCCAGGTTGTAAACCGTATCAATCTCATGTTTCCGGATGACTGAAGAGAGCTGCTCTTTGTCCGTGACGTCAAGCATTTCTGCGGGGCCCGACTCAAGCAACTCCCTTGTGGGACGGGTCTTATGAATTCCTGCGACGACGTGGGTAGGACCATATCGCTTGCGCAGCTCCAGGGTTAACTCGGAACCGATCTGACCTGCTGCTCCAATGACAAGAATATTTTTCATTGCCCTTTTCCCTTCTCTCGATTCAGACACAACCAATGGGATGCCTTTTTGAAAGCATTATACCCAATCAACCTCCGTTGTCAATTTCACATTCCGCCTCTTTCCTCTTTTTTCTACAATGGAAAGCTGCGCCATCGCTTATCCTGCTGAAGCAGAACTGGGCACGTTCCAGTCATTTCTTTACAAAATTAAAATGTTATGTTATTTGGCAATTAGATAAGTAGCACATTTCTTTCAGCGCAGATTAAGTCAACCCTTTCTGGAGGGATTATCTTGAATTTCAGTCTCTGTCAAAAAATTGTCGAAAACATCTCCCACGTGATGGTGGGCAAACAACAATCTATTGAGCTCCTTCTGGTCGCTATCCTTTCAGATGGTCATGTTCTGATTGAGGACATTCCAGGATTAGGGAAAACACTGTTAGCCAAATCTCTTGCTAAGAGTATTGCCGGATCTTTTAGAAGGGTCCAATTCACACCAGACCTATTGCCCGCGGATATCACGGGTTTTAACGTCTACAATCAGCAAACGGGGCAATTTACTTTCCAGTCTGGACCGGTGATGACGAATATTTTACTGGCTGATGAGATTAACCGCACGATTCCCCGCACTCAATCCAGTCTTTTAGAAAGCATGGAAGAACGTCAAGTCACGGTAGATGGGAAGACCTATCCCCTGCCCCATCCTTTTTTTGTCATGGCGACCCAGAATCCAATTGAACTGGAAGGGACATTTCCTCTACCTGAAGCACAGCTTGACCGGTTTCTCCTCAAAGTACGTTTAGGGTATCCTGAAAAAGATGAAGAGATTGCAATCCTAGAACGCTTCCAAGAAAAAGATCCTTTGATCGAGTTAGGGGCTGTAGCAAATCCTGGAGAGCTTGTTGAGTTGCAGCATTCCCGAAAAAGAATCCATCTTTCTCGTCCTGTTAAAGAATACATTACAAACATTGTGAGAGCGACCCGCAGTCACCCCTCCCTACGTCTCGGGGCCAGCCCACGAGGCTCCCTCGGCTTAATGCGCGCCGGCCAGGCGCTGGCAGCACTCCGGGAGCGGGAATACGTGCTCCCCGATGATATCAAATCTTTGGTCATCCCCGTTCTTGCTCACCGGCTAATTGTCAAGGAAGAAGAACGTCTGCGAGGAGAAACTTCAGAACAATTCTTGGAAGAGATCCTCCATCAGATACCGGTACCTGTTCCTACTGAATAAGAATGGAAGAACGAGATCGCGGCGTCCCAACGATTTTTGTTGTCCCGTTGATGCAGTTTTTTGTGGGACTGCTTCTTTTTATAGCCTTATTACATGGCCAGAGGGATCTCATTGTTCTGTCTCTCCTTGTTTTAGGGTTGGTCTTCGGTGCGAAACTGTGGGCCAGGATAAGCCTTTCCGGAATAAAAACTCACTCAGCTATTAACAAACAGAAGGTCTTCCCAGGCGAAAAGCTCACTCTAAGAATAAACGCAGAAAATAGGAAGTTCCTTCCAGTCTGGCTCCAGGTGCAAGTCCCTGTCACCGGCCCGATCTATCCTTCGTCTGGTGAAACAACATTCATAAAGGAAGAGAGCCTGTTGTGGTACCAAAGGGCATATTTCGAGTGGGAGTTCACTGCTGAACGGAGAGGGGTTCATCAAATAGGACCACCCCATATCATGGCGGGTGATCTGTTCGCTTTCTTCTCCAGGGAGAAAAGGGAGGAAGTGTTTCATCAGATCATTGTCTATCCAAGAATTGTCCCGCTGAAATCCTTTCCTTTGCCCAGGCGGGATTTCTTTGGTGTTCCCGGGGGGAAGAGCCCGGTGAAGGACCCAATCTACATCCTCGGCACCAGAGATTACCAACATGGACAGCCAGCCAAATATATCCACTGGAAAGCAAGCGCACGTCACCACCGGTTGCAGGAGAAGGTTTTTGAGCCCACGGAACAGGAAAAGGTTTTGCTCGTCGTTGATGTGGGTCAATTTGCGAATCTTAAGGCGGAGCAAGAATTCGAAAACACCCTTGAAATAGTGGCATCTCTGGCTGTGCGGATGGACAAACGGCGCTACGCCTTAGGATTGGTGACGAACGGTGCTCTTGTTGGAGGAGGTCCAGCCATTGTGCCTATTGCAAGAAATCGCCAGCAGTTGCCTGCTATTCTGGAGGTTCTGGCCAGGCTTCAGATGGAATCCAAAGGGGATCTCATTGACACACTACGCCGTGGGTTAGAAGCCCATTGGGGCATGAGCTGTATTCACTTTTCGTACCAAGAGGATGGGACAGTCTTGGCTGCAGAGCAATACTTTAGGCACCGCAAAACACCTGTGATGTTCTTTGTGTGCCAGCCTCGGTTTACCTCGAGGGAAGATCGTTCTAAGGTTTGGCATAAGATTAATTGTGCCAATGATATCGCTATCAAAGAAAGTGGAAGGATATGAAAAGGGGAAAAGGGGCTCTCCTATTTCTCGCCATGGTGGGCATGGAACTGAGCTGGCGTTATGCCTGGGCTACTTTTCTCACAACTTCAATTCTGCATCAGCCTTTTCCTTTTCTGGAAGCAATCGCTACATTTGTATTGGCGGCAGCGATCACTCTTCTTTCCAAGGGAAAAGGATGGCGGGTTGTTTATATAGCAGGCATACAGGTATTTGGTTTTGTGCTTGCCGCCTTAAGAATGGTTTATGTCTTGAACTCCTGGTCACACGCTATCGTAAGTCAAACCTGGCTCATAGAATTCTTCAACACCCCGAGAAGTCCCCTGGAATGGCTTACTCTTATTCTCGTTCTCTTCTTGCTCCTCATGTTTTGGGCCGGAGGCGTGACTTTTGCCAGGAGGTCAACGGCTTACTCTACTCTTTGTACCCGCTTCGATCTGGGCATCGCGGCCTTCGGTCTTCTCTTTCTGACAAAATTTCTCGTGCTGTACAAGGGAGGAATCAAGATAGAGGATCCTATTTCCCAACTTTTGTTCTTTCCATTTTTTATTTTTAGTTTGTTGGCTATTGGCCTGGTTCGGAATCAGACCACTGCTCAAAGGGATTTTCTGCCTGGCTATCGAGGGATCGGGGTGATATTAAGTTTTACTGTGGTCGTTGTTCTGTTCGGCACAGGCCTGGTTTTGTTTTTTTTGCCTTACCTGACCCTAGCTGCCGAGACGGGGTATGGCATACTTAAAACTGCAGCCAAACCCTTAGGGCCTGTTTTAGTCAGTATTTTACGTTTTATATTTATGCATGGAGCCATCCGGCCGGAAATGCCGTCCCCTCCAACAAAGGGAGGCGTGGGAGACTTAGCTTCCCCGGGCGAAAGCAGTTGGTGGACGGAACTTTTTGAAAAAATATTGGTTTGGACTTTCGGGAGTCTATTAGGATTGATTTTGATCATTGTCTGCTGTGTGGCGCTCTTCTATTTACTCCGGTGGCTCCTTTCAAGAACTTCCGTCCATCAGAAAAGACAGGGTTTATGGCGTTCGATTTTATCCTGGATAGACGGGTTACGAGTCTTTCTGGTTTCCTGGCGGAGACGACTAGGACTCAGGGCTAAAGGCTATGAAGGCGCCGTCCCACTTTATGCTGCCCTTCTCCGTTGGGGACGTCACAGTGGCCTCCCCCATTTTCTAAGCGAAACCCCTATAGAGTACGGTTTACGCCTGAAGAATCGATTCCCTTCTGTGAAAAAAGAGGTCGAACCGATCATCGAGGCCTTCAATCAGGAGGTTTACGCAGAAACCACTCTTAGTGAAAAACAATTATCTCAGGTTCGGTTTGCACTCCGCAGAATGCGAAGCCCGATGCATTGGCCATCGCGGCTGAAGAGCTGGTTTCTTCGGCCCTCCCCCTCCGAGGCCATATAATACAGCTTTTGTTTGCCTGATAGATTTTTACACACAGTGTTTTTTTGAGCGGCGCGAATTGAAACGATATGGTATAATAGTCGCGTCAGGAAACGCTTAAGGATTTCTGAGGATTTATGGACAGCATTATCTCTTTTGCTCAGAACAATACGGTTATTGCAATCATTCTTGCGCTGGGTCTCCTCTACTTCTTGTATCGAAAGCCGAAACTGTTTTTTATCCTTCTCTTCCTTGGTCTCTTCCTGGCTGGATTGTATTATATGGTCACGAGCATGGGCGGTTCGGGCGCAGCGCAGAAGAAAAGAATGATTCAGCAAGAGCAAAAGCAATCCGATTAAAAATATTTTAAGAAAAAGAATAAGTCTCGCCTTAAGAATAATTTAAATCCATCTAATAAAAAAATGTGAATGTCAGAATTTGACCTTGCAGGCACTGTCAAGTTTAGTGTTGACTCCTTCCCGTACTCGTTGGTTTTAAATTTTTCCTCAAATGCTATCTTTCAAATAGAGATCAATTACCCAAATGTTCACTTATTATGTCAAAATCACCCTCAGGGCTTTGATTCGCTAACCAACTTTTTGAATAAAAAGATGGTTTTCATAATTTTATTATTCGGCCCTTGACAAGTTATGAGCATATGCTTATAATTAACACTGAGAGGAGCAATTCCAAATGGTAAGGCCAATAAATTGTAGACGAGTTGGTTCCATGCCTCAAAGTGAC
>CAYMJV010000081.1:0-11469 GCA_964390545.1 uncultured Syntrophaceae bacterium | reverse complement strand
CACCTCCTTTCTTAATAACCTTTTCGACTGTTTGAACAAGACTACTTGACTTTGTCCCTGCTAAATCCCAACCTATGAGAAATCTTTGACGCTGTCTCCATCACCTCCCTTTTCAATATTTCCTGAATCACCTTCTTAGTGATCCGGAAAGCTGGTCCAGAAATACTTATCGCAGCCACTGCCTTACTCGCCTCGTTATAAATGGGAGCCGCTACACATCGGATCCCTCTTTCATTTTCCTCATCGTCGACGGCACATCCTTGAGTTCGTACCGCTTTTAAATGTTCTTTCAATTGGATGAGATCGGTAATGGTATTCTCCGTTCTCTTCGGAAGGCCTTTCTCCTTAATAAGGCCATTCAATTCCTCTTCAGACAGATGAGACAGAAGAACTTTCCCTACGGCAGAGCTATGAGCAGGGTTTCGTAGACCGACCCGGGACGCCATCCTGAGACCACTGGGATTATGATCCAGTTCCATTTTATCGATATAGACGATCTCACCTCGGTCAAGGAAGACCATGTGGACCGTCTCTTTTGTTCTCTCTGCAAGGTCTCTGAGGAACGGTTCGGCCTCTTTCCGGAGATCGAGCTGGCTGAGGAGAAGGTTGCCCAGTTCCACTAATTTGAAACCGAGAAAGTAGTTTCTTGTCTTTGAATCCTGCCGGGCGTACCCGAAATAGGAGAGGGAAGAGATGAGACGGTGGGTGGTTCCCTTAGGGAGTTTGATTTTTTCGGATAGATCGCGAATGCTAATTCCTTGAGAACTTTGACCCAGGATATCGAGGATCAAGGAAGTTCTTTCAATCGTTTGAACAAGATTATTTGGCTTCGATTTCTGAATAGTTGGCATTATAAAGTGTTTCGTATTGCGAAACGCTGTTCCATTATTCTATGCCTTTCAGAAATCCTGTCAAGTTTTTTTGCGGCTATTAGTATTGAAGGTATTGGGGAATTCAAGCAGTTAAGACCGAAGTTTCTTTAAATACTCACGGAGATTCCTTCTTTTCTCTTGACACGTGAGATTTGCCTGATTCGAGATTTCTACATATTTCGAGTAGTTCAGTTACACGTTTATCCGATGTTGAAGCCTGAATATCGGCCATCACCATATCGCAAGGGGCCAGTCCATGGTAGATCTTTTCCATATCTCGCATGAGGACTTCCAATGAGGCATCCTGTAGTGTAACCGGAGAGTACATTACCGCCCTTCTTGTCTTAGGAAACATCTTTTTCACTTTAGCCATATCGGATGTTATCCCCATATCCAGGTAGCCCAGATTAGGTAAATCCTTTAATATCTCAATGTAGGGAGTGATATCCCAATTGCACGTATGGACTCCGAACCGTTCAAAACTGAGCGCAACTCTCCTGTCGTGGGGAAAAACAAATTTCCGATACATTTGAGGCGATATCATATTGACTGTACAGTTGCTCACACTCAACTGATCGATATAGAACCCCGATTTTCTCTGTCTTTCCTGGACCATTCTTGTAAACTGAGTCATGACTTCGAATATGACCGAGAAGAAATGGTGGACCCAATCCGGTCGCTCATAGAAATCAATCAATATATCCTGTCCTCGCAGATGAAAAGCATTGTTTAGAACGCCCTGCCAATTCAAGTAGCCGTGTATTTTCCCCCATTCCGATTTAATCATATCCATTTGATGAAACAGTTCTTCCACAAAAGGCCCCTCCAGGAGCCTCTTGATATCAAGGCGTTCGATCTCCTTTATCGAGAGCCTTTTCTCTGGGTCCAGCGCAGGCCAGCGATCAACAGTATAAAGGAGGGGTAGGCCAAACACCTGTGGCATAACATAGGCCCCATAACATCCAGAAAGCGTGGCTAAATCATCTTCGTGTGATAGATCCCAGTAGGAGACTGAGGGAAAGGTCTTGACCAATTCAGCCTTCATTATTTTAAGAGTTTGGTATCGATAATAGGGGTCTTTATGCCATCGCTCAGAAAAATCAATGCCACACCTCTTATGGAACCATGCAGGTTCAAACCCGAGAGAAACCCTCATGTCCGACTCCGTCCCGTCAGCAGGCTCTCTCCGTGCGGGAGCACTAATTGGGATATAGTTACGTAATTGCAACACCGTCATTAGTTACCCCAAGTCTTCGGGCTCCTGCAAGCCGCGCAACTTTCCATTTCGATATGTTCCATACCGTTCACTGGCAATTCTTAATGCTTCAACATTTTCTCTTTTCGCATTGCGAGGGACAACGCAGCCCGACCCGAGGATATACCCACCCTTCTCCCCTGCCTGAAGGATGCATTTTCTTCCCTCTTCAATGATCTCTTCTGAAGTATTGTTAATAAAGGAGAGGGTGTCCACTCCACCCATGAGTGAGACCGCATCCCCCACTCGTTTTCTAACTTCGGCAGGAGTAGAGCCACCTAGGGGGTCAAGTGGCCCGATACAATCGAGTCCAGTCTCCACAAGATCTTCCGCAATCGGTAGTATGTTGCCGCAGATGTGGCAGTAAATCTTGGTCTCTGGATGGTATCGATGAAGCTCCGTGCAGACCTCTTTCATGTGAGGAAAGACAAACGTTCGCCAGTGTTTAGGCGAGATCACCGACATGTTACCCACCGAATCATTCAATCGGAGAATTCTTAGCCCGAGGCCAACGTTAAACTTTCCTTTCTCAACTGCAATCGCAACCCCCTTCTCCATCACGCTATGAACGAGCTTCGGTTTCTCGATGAGATCCAGCAGGGCATTCTCCACGCCACGTAAACTCACGTGGAATGCCAGCGTTGCTGAACCACAGTCTCCGAGGATCGCCAGTCTGTCACCCACGGACTTCATGATTTCCCTTTGCCGATCTCCGCAGCCTATTTCCTCATAGAATTTCTTGTTGGGGATGGTGATGCGTGGGACATCTTCCAAACCTCTGACGAAAGGTTCTTTCGATGACCAATACTGGTAATAAGCCATCCTGTAGGGATCTTCGAGATGGAAGTCTCTTGGATCATAAAGGTGCGTCATGAGGCCTCCCATCATATCGATTTCTCCGAGAATCTTTCCCTTGCCATCCACTTCAAATACTTTCCCATCCTTTTCTAAAACGCGTCGCTTTGGAAAATGGAACTGACGCACGCCGTCTACCTGGCAAGCAAGCCCTGCATCTACGATCACTCGTAATGCAGTGAATGGATCTGTTATGACTTCAACTAAACTCGTTCGTGTTATGCGAGCGCCAAGGTCTACCCATATTTTGGGAACAACGGGTACTCGATCAGGGGTTTTGCCTGAGAGGGCTGTATAAATTCTTTCTTCTGAGTTCATGTCTCTATTGAATGATATAAGCGCATAACTGAGTAATCACGGAAGAGGATCCCACGGTTCCGTCACCTCTTCTTGACGAAAGATAACCGGCAGAGAAATGGCAAGGCGATTGGAGGCAATTCAGTCGTTAGCAACCCCGTTCAATACATGGAACCCAGGAGCGAAGGAAGGAAGTTGACATTTAGTTTCATCAAGGCCGTTGGTTTTAGCTATCTCCACAGGTTGGGTAAGAACATGACCAACCCTTCCCAATAGGTTATCAGAAACAATACAAATACTAACACGATGATGTAGGGAAAGACCTCACGTAAGATGTCCTCAATGGGTACCTTTGTTAGTCCATTTAAGAGAAAGAGTAGCACCCCGAAGGGCGGAGTCAGAAGGCCAATCATGAGATTTAAAGTGACCACCACTCCAAAATGAACGAGATCGATTCCCACAGATTTTACGACTGGAAGAACAATGGGCAGGAATATAAGCATGATCGCATTTGTATCCATCAGCATTCCCAGGATAAGAAAAAGGATGTTCATGATAAGCAAAACGAGGTATTTGTTAGTTGTCAATGATAACATGATCTCGGCGAGGCGCTGAGGCACCTGCTCCCTTGCGATAATCCAACTGAAGATCGCAGAGGTGGAAATAATAAACGTAATAAATCCGCAACTGATCACGATTCTGCTAAAAATCTGAAAGACGTCACGAAGACCCAATTCTCTATAAACGACGGTCCCCAGAAAAAGGGCATAGAGGGCAGCAATCGCAGCGGCTTCGGTGGGTGTAAATATTCCGGTGTAAATCCCCCCTAGCAGAATAACCACGGTTGTTAGTGCGAGGAATGCCCCTTTAAAGGCATCAATAAATTCTCTAAAAGTTGCCCTTCTGTCCCTGTAAAATCCCCTTTTCCTGGCTATGAAGAAAGTGATCACCATCATGGCCAGCCCCATCATAATCCCGGGAATGATGCCTCCAAGAAACAGCTTCCCAACGCTCGCCTCTGCAATGACGGCATAGATGACCATAGGAATACTGGGGGGGATGATGGGACCGATCGTGCTGGAGGCGGCAGAGACGGCGGTGGCATATGATTTTTCATATCCTTGTGAAACCATCGCCTCAATTTCCATTAAACCTGCGCCCGATGCATCGGCGATGGCAGATCCCGACATCCCAGCAAAGATCATACTATCTACGATATTGACATGTGCCAACCCTCCCGGGAAGTGGCCGACAATGGTGGAAGCGAATCTGAAAATCCGCTTGGTAACCCCTGTGGAATTCATAATCTGGGCAGCTAAAATGAAGAAGGGTACTGCGAGCAATACAAAACTATCAGGTGCCAGGACGATTTTTTGGATTACGATCCTAGGATCAATCCCGGCAAGCAAAAGGTAGACGAGGGAGGATATCATAAGACTGAATACGATAGGCATACCAAGGCTGAAAAGTACGCACAGTGTCAATATCAACACTAGAAGCAACATTTCTTATCTTTCCTGTTCCATGATCGGAAGACTAAGTTTCCCTTGTCTCTTCCATTCTCATCGTCGTGAAAAGGGCAATAAAAGTGTGAATCGTCATAAGGCCTATGCTGAGGGGAGCAGAAAAGAACAAAAAACCCCAAGAAATTCCTAAGGTCGGAGCCGATACCCCCTTGATGAACCAGAAAAAACTCCAGCTTATTGGTAAAAGATAAATTAAGGAAATAAGGATAATTGAATTGAGGACTAAAGAAATATATCTCTGGAGATACGCAGGAAAACGTTTAACCAACACCCCCATCATGACATGTTCCTTCTTTCTTACGGCAAAAGCTGCACCAAGAAGGACAATCCATATGAAACTGTACCGGGAGGCTTCTTCTGTCCAGGTCAGCGGAGATTGAAGCACATACCTGAAGAAGATCTGAATGAGGACAGAGATAAACATCACCAGAAGAAAGAGAACCCCGAGTCCCTGTTCGATCGCATCGAAGATTCTCTCAAGGATCTTCATCCATACCCCGCGTATTCTTTGTATGCTTAACCTGGTTGAGATAAGACATTTAGGGGCAGAGAAGAACCCTGCCCCTAAATCGATTCGAGCGGGCAACGCCGGTTTACCCCGTTAGAAAGTCCCGCTGCTTGCAACCGGCATAAAGAATAAGTTCCTTTTGAAGCGAACACGGAGTTTGAAGCCCCGTGTGAGCCTTCCCGTTGGAAGATCGAAGACCTTCTAACGGGGTTTACTTAACTGCTTGGATTTTTTCGATCATCCCTTCTTCCCAAAGGTTCTTGAACCGCTCTGGTATCTGGCGGGCCCTGGTTCTGAAAAGTTCAAGATTGGGCCTGATAACGGTCATCCCCCCCTTCTGAAATTCCTCAACCAGAGAAGCCTCTCCATCCAGAATCAGTTTATCGTTGAGCTTTCCACCTTCCCGGAAGGCCTCGATGACGATTTTCTGATATTCCGGCTTTAGGCCCTTCCAGGATCTCTCGTTGATTTGTGGAATAATGGAGTCTACCATGTGGCTTGTTAAGACAAGATATTTGCATACTTCATTGAATTTGGAAGACTTAATTGTGGTGAGAGGATTTTCCTGACCATCGATGACTCCTGTTTTGAGGGCCATGTAGACTTCACCAAATCCCATGGGGGTGGGGTTGGCGCCAAGAACACGAACGGCCTCAATATAGGTAGGAGCACCGGGGGCCCTCAACTTAATACCCCTAAATTCTTCGGGCGTGGCGGCAGACTTGTCCCTCAAGGTTGTTTGTCTTGTACCAAGATACCAAACATCGAGAACTCTTACTCCTATCTTAGGAGGCAGTTCTTTGAACAATTCCTCGCCGATAGGGCCTCTCAAAACCTTATACATGTGGTCAAGGTCTCTGAAGAGGTAGGCGGCGCTCAATATGCCGACCTTGGGTGAATACTGGGCCAACCAGGCAGGATTAGACATCCACATCTCCTGGGTTCCCTGAATGGTGCCTAACATCTGTTCTTGCTGAGAACCGAGTTGGCCTGATGGAAAGATTTGCAAATTGACTTCATTCTTGGTTCTCTCCGCAATGATCTTGGCTGTAAGTTCCAAAGCTGGATGATAAGGCTGGGCGGTGGCACCATCATGGCCAATTCTGACAACAATAGGCGCCCCGTGGGCAGATGACAAAAACCAGGTGATCACTAAGACTACGGCTAAAAGTGTTAAGAAATGTCTCTTCATGTTGCATCCCTCCTTTTTCTTAAACGCATTTGGGAGAGAAAATCTCCCATATGATAAGAAATATAACGGTTTAATGGAGCCCCCTATTCGCCATGAAAATACATCGACTCTCACCCTTTGTCAACTCCGGTTTCCCGTTCACGATGGACGCCTGGGGAAGCCTCTCCGGTGTGGATATGTTGAGAAAGACATTCTATCTTTGCGCACCTCGAAGGTTTCCAAGATTCACAATACTACTATTTGACTAGACCAGACGAACGAACTATACTGTTCTCCAAATGAGTCCATTTTAGACCTTATTTTGGATAAGGAATCCTATTCAAATTATTCAAAATGAGGCCAATTCAAAAGAAAGGAGGTATTTGAAATGAAAAGACTTTATGCTCTGATGATTGCGTTTCTGGTTTGTTTTTTCATCCTCCCATCCGATCATCTCTGGGGGGCGGAAAAAGTCGTGATCCGATGGGGTGATGTGCTATCAGCAGATCATCCCTCAGTGAAGATGATCGAGCGTATCGCAAAACAGGTTTCGGATGCTTCTCAAGGGAGAATTACCATCCAGGTCTTTCCAGCCAGCCAGCTCGGAAGTTCAAAGGATCAGATTGAGGGGGTGGCCCTGGGAACTCAGCAAATGGTGACGGAGGGTGCCGCCAACTTTGGTCAGTGGGTCTCCAGCATCTCCGTGATCGAAGCTCCTTATGTCTGGCGAGATGCAGCCCATCTGACTAAGGTAATGTCCGGACCCGTCGGTCAGGACCTGAACAGGCAGCTGATCGAGAAGCGGGGAATGCGGATCCTGGGAACCACGTACTACGGGGTACGGCAGCTCACCACTACCAAGAAGCTGGTGCGGACCGCCGCCGATATGAAGGAGTTCAAGCTTCGGGTGCCTGAAAATGAGGTATTTCTGGCAATGGCTCGGGCCTGGGGGGCCAAACCCACCCCAATGACCTTCAGTGAACTCTACTTGGCCCTGCGTCAGAACGTGGTGGATGGCCAGGAAAATCCCCTGCCTACGATTGACTCAGGGAAGTTCTATGAAGTCCAAAAGTACTTGGTCCTCACCGGACATATCCTGACTCCACGGCTCGTCGTGATCAATGATAAATTCTGGCAAGGATTATCTGCCCCCGACCAAAAGACCATCGCTGATGGTGTGACCGAGGGGATTGCATGGAACAACCAGGAGATCCTGAGCCGTGAGCAGGCACTCGTGGATAAGTTCAAACAGGCTGGAATGGAAGTGATCCAGCCAGATGTAGAATCGTTCCGTAAACCGGTTCTGGAAACTGTTCCCAAAATGTTCGAGGCAAAGTGGGGCAAAGGTCTCTTCGAGCGGATCGTCGGGACCCGATGAGCGCCATGACTCCGAAACGTCCGAAACAAGGGGTGGCAGCCGCACTCAAGCGGCTGACCGCCTCTGCAGATTGGCTATTGTGTAAGGTTTGCATAGCCCTATTCATGGCCATCCTTGTCACGATGGTGCTCCAGATCTTTTTTCGATATGTATTTAGTGCCCCACTCACATGGACCGAAGAATTGGCCCGCTATCTATACATCTGGGCCTGCTGGCTCGGAGCGCCTGTCGCTATGCGGCGGGGGAATCATGTTGTTATTACTGTCCTCTCCGAACGTCTTCCTCGCCGGCTGGCTCAGGTGGCTACTCTCGCTACCCAAGCCATCGCTTTATTCTTCCTACTTGAGTTAGCCTATCAAGGAACGCAATTGACCATCCGCTCCCATACGGTGATTGCCATCACACTGCCCATTCCCTGGTCTATGATCTATGTTGCAGCACCCCTCTCAGCTTTGCTAATGATTTTAGAGACTGCAGAAGCGGTAGGGAGAACGGTGGGTTGGGTGAAAGGGGAGGTTCAATCATGACCGTCGGCCCGTTGATCTGGATGTGGTTTTTCATGATGGCAGTCGGGATGCCCCTCTTCCTGACCATGGGCTCCTCGTGCCTCATCTACCTCATCGCCAACGGAGAGATTCTTTTGTCTGTTCCTCAGCGACTTACAGCCTCGGCCAACTCCTTCCCGCTTCTCGCTGCACCATTCTTCATGTTGACTGGGATGGCCATGAACAGCGCTGGAATCACAAACCGGATCTATGATTTCGCCGAATGCCTGGCAGGACGCTTCCGTGGTGGATTGGCCCACGTAAATGTGATTGGAAGCGTGATCTTCGCCGGCATGTCAGGCTCAGCGGTCGCAGATGCTGCTGGCCTTGGAACCATTGAGATTAAAGCCATGACAGATGAGGGATACCCTCGTGCATTCTCGGCTGCTGTCACGGCGGCCTCAGCCACCATTGGTCCCATCATACCACCCAGCGTCCCCCTCTTGATCTATGGGGTTCTGGCGGATGTCTCCATCGGCCGTCTATTCGCCGGAGGTTTTATTCCAGGCTTTCTGATGGCTGGAGCACTAATGGCCATGATCCGGTGGATGGCCCATCGCCGGGGATTCGGCGCCCACCCTGCGCCTACCTTTCGTGAGTTCACAACGAAGAGCCGAAAGGCTTTCCTTTCGCTAATGACGCCAGTCATCCTTTTTGGTGGGATGATGATCGGGGTCTTTACGCCTACGGAAGCAGCATTCATCGCCGCCTCATATGCTCTCGTGTTGGGGGTCTTCGTTTACCGGGAGATCTCATGGCGAGATCTTCCCAGAATTTTTTTGGACACGGTTGAGACCAACGCCGTGGTCCTGATGCTGGTCATGACTGCATCATTGATGGGCTGGGTTCTAACTCGTGCTCAAGTTCCACAGCAGTTGGGGACGCTGATCTTGGGAACCACACGAAACCCGCTGATTATCCTTTTGATGATCAACATATTCTTATTGATTGTAGGCTGTTTCATGGAAGCCCTGGCAGCTCTGATTATCTTGGTTCCGGTCTTCATGCCGGTGATTCAAAGTGTCGGAATTGATCCCGTTCATTTCGGTCTTGTCATGGTCCTCAACCTGATGATTGGTACCATTACGCCGCCTGTAGGGATCGTCCTGTTTGTGGTAGCCCGTGTGGCGAAACTCCCGTTTGAGACGGTGACGAGGGCTACAGCCCCATTTCTAATTCCACTCATTGTTGTACTCGTGCTCATCACGATATTCCCGCCGCTGGTGCTTTGGCTACCCAATTTGATTTTTGGATAATGGATTGTAAAAACTCAGGAGAATGGTATCTACTGCGTTAGAGCGATCAAGATGGATGTTCGGTGAGAAAATTCTTATTTATAGGTATCTCTCACATCACCTGCCACACGGGTTGGGATACCAAGATGGAGGCAGGTGGCCACAAGCTCCTGAAGGATGTTTCCATAACCAATCGTAATGTGGTTCGACATATGAGAAGCCATCAGTTGATCCCTGCCATACCCCGGGACATGGACGTTAGCAATGGGCCACTCGGCCGTGGTCTTCTTCAGACGATCATTGACTTCGTGTTTCGGCAGATCAATGACTTCGCCGGTCCCGCAGTCCATTCCGATCTCACCAAACTTCTCATAGAAACGCGCCCAGGTAATGACTCCTGGCTTCGAAACACCCGAGCATGTGCCACCCCCTAAAGGAAAGTACATCTTAGGTTGTCGGTAGATTTTCGTATTCTTCCAGCCTCCGAAGTGAGCAGGTGGCGCACCCCCTGAGATCTCAAGGACCCAAAGGAATTTGCCTTTGTATTCACGACCCCAACGGACATCGTGCAGGGTCGTCTCAGGGGGCATGCCCCTCAATTCATAAATGTCGCGCATCAAGACCTGAGGGATGCCTGAGCCGATATCACCCTCGTTGAAATGGACAATGGGTTTGCCCTTACGAATGACTCTCCTTGAATCTGGGTCTATCACATCAGGCCGTTCAGAATTATTCAACATTCCTTCCGCTAAGTCTGAGGCAGGCACAGATCGAACAAGACCAACTTGATACGGAATGCCAATCGCACTGAGACCGTAACGTTGATAGATCCGAGCCGCTGCAGAATACATCTTCATCTGCATGATGACCTGACTATGGACTAAATGTTCAAACTGATCGGTGCCCCAATCGAACCAGGCCTCTTTCTCAAGAAGCCAGTTTAGGTGACGTTGGGCCTCTTGGTCATCTACGGACGACATTTCTGCCACCAGGTCTGATTGGTTCAGAAGTTCGATCGGCATGCCGATGGCTCCTAGCTTGGCAGGATTGATGACAGCGTTCAGCATGCCCATACATCCGGGATCAAGTTGACCCATGATCCTTTTTTCGCGGATAATCTTCCTAGCTAATGTTTCTCCCAAGGAAACTGCTTTTGGAGAGAGTTTCAGTGTTTCAGCGTCAATGAGGTAAGACTGGTCATATTCGATTTCACCGGTTTCGCACCAAGTCTCCAGTCGCTTCATAAACTCGGGATCGTCGCCGAATCTTTCACTCCATAGACGTGAATGCTTCACACAGAGCCGATCCAGTGTGGCAGAGTGATTTAAAAGCGCAACGAGTCCTGGCCAGGTTCCATCGAAGTTAGCGAGGAGCAGAATGGGGCCCTTATGAGTTTGAAGGGAACCTGACACATGGTGGGAATAGGCCCAGCAACTTAGCACCACAATGACAGGGAGAGAGGGGTTGATCTTCGAAAAAGCCTGTGTCCCTTCGCATTGCTTGGTCAGAAAGCCGTGTTTTCTTCTGGAATCATAAGAAGGGACCACCTCGGTCTTGAACCCCAGCTTCCCCAAGGCTCTCTGGGTCGCTCTCAAAGTCTCTTCCTGTTTAGGCCAACAGACCACCCCGGCAGAATCCCGAAAATCACCGTTCGAAATCAAGTAAATCTTTTTACCGTTCTTTTGCATATCTGCTTCTTCCTTCCAAAATCTTGGATCAACCGATTTTTTGGATTCCTACACCTTAAATCTGAGAATTTTCTTCTAACATTATGCCCCCTCACCCCCGCCCTCTCCCCGCTGGGGAGAGGGGAAGGGTGAGGGGAAA
>CAYMJV010000080.1:0-11605 GCA_964390545.1 uncultured Syntrophaceae bacterium | reverse complement strand
AGACGATTGCGCCCAAGTATCGGGATTTCTTGGATACGACGAAGATGGCGGTGATCGATACGAATGTTTTGAGGCATCAGATTCCTGGGGGGATGATCTCGAACATGGTGAGTCAGCTGAGGCAGCAGAAGGCGATCCATCGGCTGGAGGAGGTGTATCGGGAACTTCCGGAGACGAGGAAGGATTTGGGTTATCCGCCTTTGGTCACGCCGACGTCACAAATTGTGGGGGTGCAGGCGGTGCTGAATGTGCTGTTTGGGCGTTATAAGATGGTGTCGATGGAAACGCAGGACTATGTGTATGGGCTTTATGGGAGGCCGCCTGTAGGGATTTCGGATGAGGTGAAGAAGCAGGTGCTCAAGGGGTATAAGAAGGGGAAGGAGCCGATTACGTGTCGGCCTGCGGATTTAATTGGGCCGGAGTTGGAGAAGGCGAAAAAGGAGACAAAGGGTTTGGCCAAGGATCTCTGTGACACGTTGATTTATGCGCTTTATCCGAAGACGGGAATAGAGTTTTTGAAGTGGAAGTATGGGTTGGAGCCTGTGCCGGAGCGGGTGAAGCCGAAGACCTTGGAGGATGTGAAGCGTGAGGATGAGGCCATGGCCAAAGCCAAGGCCGAAGCTCAGAAAAAAGTCGCCTGAGGAGATTTTTTGAAAAAGTCCAGAAATCTCCGCTTACACCCGTACCTGCCCCGACCGCGCGTGGTAGGTGTGCAATCAAAAGGGCGTAGAGCAGCTTTTTTGAGCTCTTCCCTCCTTTGTTGACCGGAACGTGCCCCGTCCCGCCCTAGCGGGACAGGCGGGGTTAAGGGGCACAATATTACCGTTAACGCTCAATGATGAAAAAGAAGATTACTATTAAAGACATTGCCCATATGGCCAATGTATCCCATACAACGGTTTCAAGAGCCCTCAATGATAAATCGCGAATAAGGAATGAAACCAAGGAAAAGATCCTCTCCATCGCCCGGGACCTGAACTACAGGCCCGACTTCATAGCCAGAAGCCTGGTGATGAAGCGAACCAAAACACTGGGCCTTGTCATCACAACAATTTCCAATCCTTTCTATATTGAATTGGCCCAAGGGATTGAGGCTACGGCCATAGGGTTAGGGTATAACATCATCCTCTGCAGCACTCACCAAGATCTTTCAATCGAAAAACAATATGTCGATATGCTACGGAGCAAAGGAGTGGATGGGATCATTCTTACTTCTGCCCATCTGGGTGACCCCAATATCGTTGCCTTGGCCGAAGAGTCTTTTCCCATCGTCCTGGTGAATCGAAGGACCTATCATTCTCTGGTGAAAGAAAAAGTGGATTACGTAGGGGTGAATAATATTCTCGGAGGATTCTTGGCGGTTGAGCACCTGATCAGACTCGGCCATCGACAGATAGGTGTCATCGGTGGGTCTGCCGAATCTTCTGTGGCCCTCGAGCGTCTGGAAGGCGGAAAGAAAGCGCTTCAAGCCTACAACCTCGAGCAGAGAGACGATTACTTTTGGGAGGGGGATTTCTTGAAGGAGTCCGGCTATCGGGGAGGAAAGCGATTTCTCGAGATGGCCGAGCCTCCTACCGCTATCTTTGCCACCAATGATTACATGGCTCTCGGGACCTATCAGGCCATCGTAGAGAGAGGCTTGAGGATTCCCGAAGATATTGCTCTGGTCGGGTTCAACGACATCGAATTCACGGGAATGAAAGGCATTGAGCTGACAACCATTGGCCAGAAAAAATTCGAAATGGGTGCCCTTGCCGTTAAGACCTTGGTGGAAAAGATTGAGGGTAGAGAGAGCAAGCCTTCCACGAAGGAGATTCTGTTAAAGCCCGAATTGATCATTCGGAAAACCTGTGGGTTTCATTTAAAAGGCTATCAGTTGAAGGGAGTGGAGCAAGAGGTTGATCGATTTTCGCTGAACGACCTCTCCGGCTAAGACGGGGGACCGTCAGCGAATGAGAGAGGAGGGGATTGTCATGGCAAGAAATAAGATTTCGATTATCGGAGCAGGGTTTGTGGGAGCCACGGCCGCCCACTGGGCAGCTGAAAAGGAACTGGGCGATGTTGTCCTCGTCGATATCCTGGAAGGAATTCCTCAAGGAAAGGCCCTGGACCTCTTTGAGGCAAGTCCAATTGAGGGATTTGATGCAAGGGTCATCGGAACGAATGGATATGAGGAGACAAAGGATTCGGATGTTGTGATCATAACTTCAGGAGTCCCTAGAAAACCGGGGATGAGCCGGGAAGACCTGCTGGATATTAACAAAAAGATCATCGAATCGGTCGTCGCCGAGGTCGTTGCAAGATCCCCGAAAGCCATCCTCATAATGGTCACCAATCCGCTTGATACGATGACTTATCTGGTCTGCAAGAAAAGCGGTTTTCCCCGGGAAAGGGTGATGGGGATGGCAGGCGTCTTAGATACAGCCCGATTCAGAGCGTTTATTGCCATGGAATTGGGAGTTTCGGTGGAGGACATTCAAGCCCTGCTATTAGGTGGACATGGTGATGAAATGGTCCCCCTTCCAAGATATAGCACCGTGAGCGGCATTCCTCTTTCGCAACTTCTTCCGAAGGAGACGATTGACCGACTGGTCGATCGGACACGGAAAGGGGGGGGAGAAATCGTCAATCTCCTCAAGACGGGAAGTGCGTTCTATGCCCCTTCCGCTGGGGTCATCCAGATGGCAGAGGCTATCCTGAAGGATAAGAAGAGAGTACTTCCTTGTTGCGTCTATCTCAACGGAGAATATGGACTGAAGGATATCTGCTTCGGAGTCCCGGTCAAATTAGGAGCGAAGGGTATCGAGTCGATTATCGAACTCGAATTAACGGAGGAAGAGAAGAAACTTGTGGCGAAGTCTGCCGAGAGTGTGAAAAAGAGCATTGCAGAGTTGAAACTGTAATTAAGGGTGTAAGGAGCGTCCGGTTTCACCGGACTTAAGGATCGGCTCGTGACAGAGCCTTGAGGGAAGAGGCAAAAGAATTAGCCTCAAACCTCAAGTGAAACGCTCCTCAAGCGGAGCGATCTTGTATCGCGGAGCGGTCCTCAAACGGAGTGATTCTTAAGCGGAGCGCTCCTCAAGCGAAGCGACCCTTGAGCGAAGGAAGAAAGCTGATGCGGGAAGTTAATGTCAAGATGATTACAGAGAAAGTCAGAGCGCTGTGTATGGAGGCGAATACTGATCTAGGGGAGGATGTGCTTCAGGCCTTCGATCGAGCATTAGGGAAAGAAGAATCCCCTCTGGGGGTTGAGATATTGAAGGAATTGAAGGAGAATGCTCGGATTGCCAGAGAGGAAAGAGTCCCCATCTGCCAGGATACGGGTTTTGCCGTGGTCTTCTTGGAACTGGGACAGGATGTTCATCTGGTTGGAGGAGACCTGAGAGAGGCAATCCTTGAGGGAGTTCGACAGGGGTATCGGGAAGGGTATTTGCGGAAATCGATCTGCCATCCTTTTACGAGAGCGAATACAGGAGATAATACCCCCGCGATCATCCACACTGAAATCGTTCCGGGAGAAAAGATTAAGATCACCGTGGCCCCGAAAGGCGGCGGCAGCGAAAACATGAGCCGGGTGGTCATGCTTACACCCTCAGACGGAGTTGAGGGGATTAAACGTTTTGTCGTTCAAAGAGTCAAGGAGTCGGGTTCAAACCCTTGTCCCCCAACCATTGTGGGTGTGGGGATCGGAGGGACTTTTGAACAGGCGGCCCTTCTTGCCAAGAAGAGCCTGCTTAGACCCCTCGGCAGCAGGAATTCGGATCCAGAGCTGGATAAGTTAGAATCCGAGATTTTGAACGAGATCAATCGACTGGGTATTGGTCCCCAGGGATTAGGAGGGCGGACTACTTCTTTAGCCGTCCAGATCTTAATGATGCCATGCCATATCGCCAGTTTTCCCTTGGCCGTTAATATTCAATGTCACGCCCAGAGGCATAAGGAAGCGATCATATGACAAGGACCGGCCTTAAGGCCTTAAGGATCGTCTGGTTTCACCAGACTTAAGGACCGGCTCCTGACGGAGCCTTGAGGAAAGAGGCAAAAGAGTTAACCTTAGACCTCAAGTGAAACGCTCCTCAAGCGAAGCGATCCTCGAACAAAGTGGTCCTTATTCGGAGATTCTATGAGCGAACCCATTCGGCTGAAACCGCCTTTGACTGATAAGGACGTTGAAAAACTAAAGATTGGAGATCGAGTCCTCGTCAGCGGAATCATTTACACCGGAAGGGACGCAGCTCATCAAAGGCTTTTCACCTTATTGAAAGAAGGTAAAAATCTTCCCTTTGACATTCAAGGACAGATTATCTACTATGTGGGTCCTACCCCCGCTAAACCAGGGCAGGCCTTTGGATCTGCAGGCCCGACAACTAGTTACCGTATGGATGCCTATTCTCCAACATTGATGGAAAGAGGTCTAAAAGGAATGATCGGGAAGGGGATGCGATCCGACACCGTGAAAGAAGCGATGAAGAAATATAAAGCGGTCTACTTTGCTGCCACGGGGGGCGCCGGTGCCCTTCTGGCGAAGCGAGTGAAAAAAGCGGAAGTGGTGGCCTACGAAGATCTGGGTCCAGAAGCCATCCGAAAACTGGAAGTGGAAGACCTTCCGGTCATTGTCGTCAATGATGTGAGAGGGAATGACCTCTATGTTGAAGGGATGAAAAAATACAAGAAGGAGTAAAAGCACGTCGTTGCGTGGTCTTCGTCTTTTGTCATTCTGAGCCCTTCGCTCAGTGTCACTCTGAGCGAAGCGAAGAGTCTGATTTCATGGCTAAGGGTAAACTCTGCGAAGAATCTCGTTGAGATCCTTCGGGCGTTGCCCTCAGGATGACCGCTTGCATCATGTAAGTATTCTAAAGGAGCTTTGATAAATAACAATGGATAAAGTCAGACCGGGTTCGCTCAAAGCATGGCTTCTGCTTCCGCGTTTCCATTTCATCCCTCTGACCATCATCCTGGTTTCGTTAGGGGCAGCAATTGCAGCGCATGAGGGATTCTTCCGCTGGGATTATTATGTGCTGGCCATGATAGGTTCCATCCTCGTCCATATGACGGTTAATGTGGCTAACGACTATTACGACTATGTGGACGGAATCGACTTGAACACCCAAAGGACTCCTTTCAGTGGAGGCAGCGGTATTCTCCCCTCTCGTCTCCTCAAACCAAAACAGGCCTTTTGGCTTGCAACGATTTGCCTCTTCATCGCCATGGCCATTGGATTCTATTTTATCATGGTGAGAGGGTGGCTCCTCTTTCCACTTCTCCTCCTTGCCGGGTTTTCAGCCTACTTCTATAATGTCTATCTCGCCAAGTGGTTGGTGGGAGAGCTCTTCGCGGGTCTTAACTTCGGCCCTATCCTCGTTCTCGGTTCATATTATGTTCAAGCGGGAAGATATAGCTGGGAAACCGTATTCGCATCTTTAGCGCCGGGCATACTGACGGCTAACCTTCTCTTTCTAAACGAGTTCCCGGATCGGGAGGCGGACCAGAAGGGTGGGAGAAGGCACTTAGTGATTACGATGGGAAAGAGGAGTGCCAGTATGCTCTTTGTGGCGTTGCTCATCGCTTCTTATCTTTGCATCATCATTGGGGTTCTTACAAAGATCATGCCTCTTGTGACCCTCATCGGGTTGATGACCATCGGCCTTGGATGGAAGACGGCCAAAGGGGCACTAAAATATTATAACGACACCGGTCAGTTAATTCCTGTGTTGGGTTCGAATGTCATCACCATCCTGGGAACACAGGCTCTGATCACTATCGGATATGTGATTGCTACCTTCATCGCAAGGTAGGAGAAGGTATTTTATAATTTGATTATATCTATTCATCTCTGGAGATGATCCATGAAAATCGAATTGACAAGGGACAAGGTTCATAACGAATTTACGAAGAAGGTTGAGCTGATCAGCGGACAAAATCTTTTCGCCTGTTACCAGTGCGGAAATTGTACGGCAGGATGTCCGGTCTCCTTTGCCATGGAGGTGGGTCCCCATGAGGTCATTCGTTATACGCTTCTGGGTCTGGAAGAGGAAACCCTTGGGGTAAATACCTTCTGGCTCTGTGCCTCCTGCCTTCAATGCACATCGAGATGCCCTAAAGGAATCGATATTGCACGGGTCATGGATGCCATAAGGATGGTCGTGTTAAGAAAGAAAGAGAGGAAGGATCATATTCAAATTTCCGAATTTCCAGAGGGGTTCCTGGAAAAGGTCCCCCAGATTGCATTTATCAGTGGGTTTAGGAAGTTTCTTTCTTAATCGTATCTTTTAACGCTATGCGCTATGCTCTTTGCGCTATGCGGGGTAGGAGTTGTGAATGGATTATCTCTATTTCCCAGGGTGCACCCTTTATACGAAGGCGAAGAACTTCGATCAAACCGCTCGAAATTGTTCCCGTCTTCTGGGATTTGAATTGAAGGAACTCTCCAACTGGACTTGTTGCGGAGCTACCTTTCCTCTGGCTACCGATAACATCATGGCTCTTTTGCCGCCCTCCAGGATCTTAGCCAGTGCTAGAGAGGAAGGGACGGCTCTGACTACTCTCTGTGCCGTCTGCTTCAATGTGATCAAAAGGACGAACCGGTTGATCCAGGGAGATGGTGAGAAGAAAGATAAGATCAACAATTTTATCGAAAAAAATTATCAGGGCGACCTCCGGGTCGTCCATTATCTCGAAATCCTTAAGAAGGATGTCGGATTGGCACAGGTAAAAGAAAAGGTGAAGAGACCTTTGGAAGGTCTCAAAGCCGGGGCCTATTATGGCTGTATGCTCCTCCGACCCTTTGACGAGATGGAGTTCGATGATAAGGAAAGGCCGACCCTCTTTGAAGAATTGTTGGAGGCGTTAGGTGCAAAAGCAGTCGATTTTCCCTATAAGATTGAGTGCTGTGGCTCTTTCCAATCCGTAGGCGCGCCGGAGGTGGCCACCGAATGTGCCTATAAAATTCTCGGTTCGGCGATTAAGAATGGAGCGGAAGTTATCGTTTCCACCTGTCCCATGTGCACCTTCAATATCGACCATAAACAAGCCGACATCAAAGAGAAATATCTCGATTTCAAACAGGTTCCGGTTCTCTATTTTACTCAACTCCTTGGGATTGCCATGGGCCTCGATCACCGGACCTTGGGATTCGATCAGAATTTTGTTGATCCTGTTCCGCTCTTGAAGCAAAAGGGCCTGATTTAGATGAAAGATTCAAATGGTTTTATAAAAAAGGCCATGGTCATCGGCGGGGGGATTGCAGGAATCTCTGCTTCCATCGATATTGGGAATGCAGGATATGAAGTGGTCTTGGTGGATAAGCTTCCTTCTATCGGGGGACGGATGCTTCAACTCTCCGAGACCTTTCCCACCCTTGATTGCGCTCAATGCACTTTAACTCCGAAGACTGTGGAGACAGGGCAACATGCTCGAATTAAACTGCTCACCTACTCAGAAGTGGATGGGGTAGAAGGGAAGGCAGGGGACTTTTTGGTAAAGGTCCGGAGAAAGGCAGCCTATGTAGATTGGGAGAAGTGCACGGGTTGTGGACTCTGCCAGCAGAAGTGTCCCTCAAAGAATCCCTCTGAATTTGACCGTGGCATGGGAATGGGCAAAGCCATCTATACTTTATCCCCCCAGGCTGTTCCAAACAAACCGGTCATTAACACCTCCACATGCCGGTACTTTAAAGAAGGAAAATGCCGGGTCTGTGAGAAGGTCTGTCCGGTTGAGGCCATTGATTATGAACAGAAGGACTGCTTTGTGGAGGAAAGAGTAGGAGCCATTATTGTGGCAGTTGGATTCGATTTGTTGCCGAAAGAGAGAATTGGAGAGTACGGATACGGTCAAATCCCAGATGTGATCGATGGTCTCAGTTTCGAAAGACTAAACTCGGCATCCGGGCCCACCACAGGTGAGATCCGGAGACCCTCGGATGGGAAAATCCCTAAGGAGGTGGTTTTCATCCAGTGTACCGGATCGAGAGACCCTGAACGGTATATGCCCTACTGTTCCCGAGTTTGCTGCATGTATACAGCAAAGCATGCTCGACTCTACAAACACAAAGTCCATGATGGCCAGGCTTATATTTTTTACATGGACATCCGCTCCACAGGAAAGGGATATGAAGAATTCATCCAGCAGGGGATGGAAGAAGAAGGGATCCTTTATCTGAGAGGAAGGGTTTCACGACTTTTTCAAGACGGAGATAAGGTGATCGTCTGGGGGGCGGATACATTGACCGGGAAGAAGATAGAAATCGCTGCCGATATGGTGGTTCTAGCCACTGCTTTGATTCCCCAAAATGATACGAAAGAGTTAGCTGGGAAACTTGGGATTGCGGTCGACGATTACGGGTTTTTAACAGAAGCAGAGAGGAAATTACGGCCTGTCGAATCGAATGTGGAGGGAATCTATATCGCAGGCTGTGCTCAGGGTCCAAAGGATATTGCCGATGCGGTGGCCCATGCCAATGCCGCAGCCAGCAAAGTCCAAGGGCTGTTTGCAAGACACTGAATTATAAGCACCAAATTCCAAGCACCAAATGACAAATAAGTTCCAATGACCAAAATTCCAAATTTCAAAAAAGTTTTGGTTATTGGGTATTGGAGATTGGAATTTGTTTGTGATTTGGGATTTGTAATTTGGAATTTAGCGTTAGAACCCAATTGATTCTCGGTAAAGTTAGGGGTTGACAGTTCGAGAAAAGTTCTATGAGAAAGTTGGGCGTTTTTATCTGCCATTGCGGCGTCAATATCGCTGGAACTGTGGATGTCAAGTCGGTCGCTGAAAAGATGGGAAAGCTCGACGATGTGGCCCACAGCACCGATTACATCTATATGTGTTCTGATCCGGGGCAGCAGCTCATCCGGGAAGCTATCAAGGAAAAAGGGCTCGAAGGAATCGTGGTTGCCTGCTGTTCCCCCAGCATGCATGAGAATACATTTCGAAAAGCCGTCAAATCTCAGGGGATGAATCCCTATTGCTGTGAGATTGCGAATATTCGGGAACAGTGCAGCTGGGTTCATCAGAGGGAGAAGGAGAAGGCGACTCAAAAAGCAGAGGAGATCATTTCAGCAACCCTCGAAAAGGTGAGAAAGAATGAACATCTGGAAGCTATTTCCGTGGCGATCAACCGGAGGGCTCTGGTGATTGGTGGGGGCATTGCGGGGATTACTGCCGCGCTCGATCTAGCGGACGGAGGATATGAAGTCGTTTTCATTGAAAGAGAAGCGGCTCTGGGGGGGCACATGGCTCAACTGTCAAAGACCTTTCCGGAACTCGATCCTGCCCTCTCGAGCCTTCTTATGAAAACCATGGAGGTGGAGAGACATCCAAAGATCCATCTCTATTGCTATTCGGAATTGGAAGACGTGAAAGGCTATGTTGGAAATTTTGATCTGGTGATCCACAAGAAGGCAACCTACGTGGACTGGGATAAGTGTAATGGGTGTGGCCTCTGCATCGAGCATTGTCCGGTGGAATATGTCTCAACCTTTGAGAGAGGTTTGGGGATGCGAAAAGCGATCGATAAACTTTATCCCCAAGGCGTTCCCAATCGACCCGTCATCCAAAAGGAACATTGCCGTTATTTTGTCGACGGAAGTTGCAGAAAGTGTGAGGAGGTCTGTCCTGAGAAGGCCATCCGTTTCAACCAAGAAGGCGACCGGGTAGAACAGAAGGTGGGGGCCATTGTCGTTGCTACAGGATATGAGCTTTATCCCAGGGAACAGCTGGGTGAGTATGGATACGGAGAAATTCCGGATGTGATTGATGGCCTCACCTTCGAAAGAATGCTTTCGTCCGATGGTCCGACAAAAGGGAAGATCCGTCGGCCCTCTGATGGGAAGGTGCCCAAAGAGATGGTTTTTATTCAGTGTGTGGCTTCAAGAGATCCGGATCGATATATGCCTTACTGTTCCCGTGTTTGCTGTATGTACACGGCCAAGCAGGCCAAGATTTACAAAGAGCAGATTCCTGATGGACAACCCTATATCTTCTACATGGATATCCGATCAGACAGCAAAGGGTACGAAGAGTTCCTTCAGAAGACCATCGAAGAGAAAGGGCTTCTCTACCTCCGGGGACGGGTTTCGAGAGTCTTTCAGGACGATGGAAAAGTGAGGATCTTGGGGGTAGATACCCTGACCGGAAGAATGGTCGAGGTGGCTGCCGACATGGTCGTGCTTGCAACGGCCATGGTCCCGAGTGAGGGAGTGAAGGATTTGGCTGCCAAACTGAGGGCCACGGTGGATAGGCATGGTTTTCTGACGGAGGCCCATATCAAACTCTATCCCGTGGAAAGTTCTACGAAGGGAATCTATCTTGCGGGTTGTGGGCAGGGGCCCAAGGATATTTCCGATACCGTTTCCCAGGCTTCGGCCACAGCGAGTAAAATCCAGGCCCTCCTCTCGACGGACACACTCCTTCAGGACCCTTTAATTGCCTATGTGGATGAACTCATCTGCAGCGGATGTGGGATCTGTGTTGAAGTCTGTCCCTATGAAGCCAGGGAGATGGATCCGCGTAAAGGGAATTCAATCGTTCACAGTGCCCTCTGCCAGGGATGCGGAGCATGCATTGCCGCCTGTCCCAACAATGCCTGTGAACTGCGAAATACTCGCGCCGGTCAGGTCCTTAGAATGGTGGATACGTTTATAGCTTAGCGTTTCTATGGTTTCTGGCGCATTTTGTTCCATGACGATTCTGTAGGGCATGATCCCCGATCATGCCATCAGCGGTGCGTTCGGGGAACGCACCCTACAGATTATAGAACATCGTTTATTGCGTTTGTATTCAATAAGCGAAATGAACCGGAAGATGGAGGAGATGAAATTGCAATCCATGACTGAAACAGGGACAATCGATTCCTCTTTTTTGGAGGAAGCCAAAAAGAGAAGTGGGGAAGACTTAAACCTCTGTTATCAATGTCTGAAATGCACGGCAGGATGCCCCACCGCTCCTTACATGGATATCCGGCCTAACAATATCATTCGGATGATCCAGATGGGGATGAAAAAAGAAGTTCTGGGGAGCAGTGCCATCTGGTTTTGCGTTTACTGTCAGACTTGCGGGACCCGTTGTCCGAATGAGATCCACATCGGGGTCCTCATGGATGCCTTAAGAGAGATGGCCATGGAGGAGGGGATTGCGGCAAAAGAGAAGAATATCCATCTCTTCCATGAGGCTTTTATCCAGAGCGTCCGGAGAGGGGGAAGAGCCCATGAGGTAACCATGTTGATGGACTACATACTCCGGAGCAGAGACTTAATGACGGGTTCACTTTTTCCTGGCGTGAAGCTCTTTTTGAAGGGGAAATTTCCTTTGCTTCCCAGCTTCGTCAAGGGGAGAGGGGAGATCAAAAGGATTTTTGAGAAATGCACAAAAGAAAAATGAATGAAGCAATGTCAAATGTCAAAGCTCAAAGTTCAAATGAAATCCAAACTTCAAATGTCCAAGAAAGATTTTTTGGCATTTAGTCATTTGGCATTGATTTGACATTTGCCTGCCTGCCGGTAGGCAGGAACTTTGACATTTGGAATTATGCGGGGGCTTTATATGAAATTCTCTTACTTTCCGGGTTGTACGGATCACTCTTCATCTTTAGAATACGGGTTATCGA
>CAYMJV010000079.1:0-11719 GCA_964390545.1 uncultured Syntrophaceae bacterium | reverse complement strand
AGAGCGCACTCAGGGCAAGAGCCAGATCGTCAGCGAGGTTAACAATCTTGCTCACTTTCACTCCAGGGGCTGGTTCAAATTCATAAACAGTGATGACGGGTCCGGGCCTCACTTCGACCACCCGGCCTTCCACCCCATAGTCGAGAAGTTTATTCTCGAGGATGCGGGAATTCATGATCAGACTGTCCCGATCGATCTTCTGCCTCTTCTCCACTTCAGCCTCCAGCAGGGAGAGAGGGGGAAGCTGAAAAGCTTTTTTAGACTCCATAAATTCAAAAGCTTCCTGTTCAACGATCTCCTCTTTCTTAACAGGAGCGTGAGACTTCTCAATGACCATGGGCGTGACGACTTCCTTCGCCTCTTCTTTTTTCTTTTGCTTGACCAGCTTCTTGGCTCTCTCGGCTCGCTCCTTCCTCAGTATTTTAAGGGTGCTGATCTTCTCAACCAATCGGCTCATGAGAGTTGCCAGGCGGTGGACGATGGAGATGAAGGAAATCCCTGTCCCCAGAACGAAGGCGACGATCAAGATCAGCAACAAAAGGATGGTGGCTCCAGGAAGATTAAAATACCGAACCAGGGTCTTCGAAAATAGCTCTCCGATGAACCCTCCCACCAAGAGGTCGTGCTGATAGATCCGAAGGGGCTTCAACCATAAACCAAAGAGGGAAGAAGTGGCCAGGAGGAAGATGCCCCACCCGATCCATTTGATCAGAGGATATTTCCATTCCCACCGAAAAATGAAACTGAAGGCATAGATACCGAGGACGAAAGGGATCAGAAATGAGGGAAGGCCAAATCCATGGAATAGGAGCCCGGCCATATAGGAACCCACAACCCCCATCCAGTTATGGATCTCCTTGACCTTTGAAGAGGTATAGGAAAAGAGAGAGGGATCCGCGGGATCGAAGGTCACCAAACTCATGAAGAGGAAAATTCCCAGGGCGACCAGGAGAATCCCTATGATCTCACGTTTCAACTTCTCTTTGATGGAATCTTCATCCACGGTTTCTCCTCGCTTTTCTCTCTGGAAATCAACCTAAAATTTTCCAAGATCGTCTCTCTCACCTTCTCCATCAAATCCTTCCGGTCCTTCATCGAATGCTGGATGGTCTCAATCGGGCGACCCATCCGAATTCTAATCTCCCCTGAAGCGGCCGTCAATCGTTCCTTGGGCATGATCTCCCGGCTCCCGGTGAGTGCCAGAGGGACAATGGGAACTTTTGACTTGATCGCCAGGGTGAATCCTCCTTTTTTAAAAGGCTGAATCGTACCATCCGGGCTCCGTGAGCCTTCAGGGAAGATCACAACGGACATCCCATCCCGAATTCTCTCAGCAGCCTTGTTCATAGCCTCCACGGTCTCCCGGGTTCCTTCTCGATCGATGCTGATATAACCTGCCGCAGCCATGACCCATCCGAAGAAGGGAATAGAAAAAAGTTCCTTCTTGGCCAACCATTTAAATTGAAAAGGAAGATGGCCCAGGAGGGCGAAGATGTCATAACTCCCTTGGTGGTTCGACATGAAGATATAAGGTCCCTTTCCTTTTAAATTTTCCATCCCCTCCACGCTCACCTTTACCTGGTTCGCCCAGAGAGCCACCCTTCCCCAAAGCCTCGCATAACGGTGAGCCACCTCCCCCTTTCGGTCAAAAGGGTAGGTAATAAGAACCAAAGACCCCAGGCTCAGGGTGGCTACGACAATGCAGGACCAAACAAAAATCGTACGAATCATGCACTTCACACCTGGAATATTGGAAGATTGGAATACTGGATGAAACATGATCAGGTTGAGAAATGTCATTCTGAACGAAGCCCTGAACCGCGTGGGGTACAGGGCAAAGTGAAGAATCTCAGAGATCCTTCGCCTTGCTCAGGATGACACCTTAACCTTTTACTTTTCCATCATTCCATTGTTCCATAATTCCACCTCAAATCCTTCTTTCCAGTTCCGAGAGGATACCCCCCACCTCCTCTTTGATCTTTTCGTCAATGTCATAAGGGGATTTCCCTTCCCGGTCTGCCTGGAGAATCTTTGCGTTAAAACTCATGTGGCCCAAAACAGGAAAATCGGAAAGGTTCTCCTCAATGATCCTCCTATCCTGATCAGAGTTGATCTTGTTTCCAACGATCATCATATTCTTTATCTTCAGATCCTCACCTAGTTTCTTGATCTGCTTGGCTGTATTGATGGCCCTTTGGCCGGGCTCCACGACAATAATCAGGGCGTCCACATATCCTGTGCTTCCCCTTCCCAGATGCTCTAGTCCCGCCTCCATATCGATGATGAGAGCCTCCTCCCGCTGGACCAATAGGTGACGGATCAGATTCTTCAAAAGGACATTTTCAGGACAGAAGCAGCCCCCACCTCCCTGAGGGATGCAGCCCAAAAGAAGGAGTTTAACCCCTTCGTAGGTTACTCCCATCTCGTCAGGAATGTCATCAACTTTAGGGTTGAGTTTGAACATGGATCCGAACGACCCTTTCTTTGCTCCGGTCCTTTCCTCAATCATAGAGGTCATGGAAGCAATAGGAGATAATTTATCCAGGGCCTCCCTGGTAAGACCAATGGCTGAGGCCAGATTGGAATCCGGGTCTGCGTCGATCGCAAGAACCTTTTTCCCTCTTGCAGCCAGAATACGAGCCATCACCCCTGCAAGCGTGGTCTTTCCAACCCCACCTTTTCCAGAAATAGCAATCTTCATAATCAATCCCCTATTAAAAGCTTTATAAGGGTTCGAGGGTTCCAGGGTTCCAGCTATTATGAAATATTTTTACTTGACCCCTTGAACCCCTGCCTACCGGCAGGCAGGCTCGATCCCTTGAGCCCTTTTTAATTATTAATCATATCCAAAAAAAGACTAAATGTCTATTAGGACGGCCTATGAAATGCCCCAAATACCATTTGACAAAAGGAATTTCCATCATTGATAATGGTAGCTCTTGCGAATGGAAACGACGAAAATCAACAAGAAGGCGCTCGCCATTCTCAGCGTCGGCCATTTCATAACCGATATCAATCAAGGGGCCCTGCCCGCTCTTCTCCCTTTCTTTAAAGAGGCTTTGAGCCTTTCCTATACTTTATCAGGAGCCATCCTTCTCTCTGCTAACCTAACTTCTTCGATTATCCAACCTGTTTTTGGACATCTATCCGATAAAAAACCCATGGGATGGTTTCTTCCTTTGACTCCTTTCGTTGCCTGCCTTGGAATGGCCTTGGCGGGTTTTGCACCCAATTACTCACTCCTCCTTCTTTGTGTCATGATGACCGGCGTTGGGGTTGCAAGTTTCCACCCGGAAGGGTTCAAAACAGCCTACTTTTTCACCGGCGATAAGAAGGCAACAGGCATGTCACTTTTTGCAGTAGGCGGAAACTTGGGGATTGCCTTTGGTCCGATCACGGCTCTTGCACTCGTCAATTACTTTGGACTCAAGGGGACTCTGGGCTTGGTCATACCTGGAATTCTAATTGCTGTCATCTTATTCCTCAACCTATCATGGCTATTCTCTCCTGTTAAGTCTGCTCATAAAGAAGCGAAGAAACAGATGGAAACACCTCTCGCACGAAACCAGAAGACCACGTTCTTTCTTCTTATCAGCATTGCCACCGTGAGAGCATGTACCCAATTGGGGCTGGCAACCTACATCCCTTTTTACTACATCAATTATCTCAAAAGAAGTCCTCTATATGCGGGGAAACTCGTTTCAACGTTTCTGATCGCAGGTGCATTGGGAACACTCATCGGTGGCCCATTGGCGGATCGTTGGGGCCACAAGAAATTCCTTTTGCTTACTTTACTACTATCCTTCCCTCTCCTTCTTCTCTTCTACAATAGCAGCGGGTTCATCACGTTCATTCTCTTGGGGATTTCAGGGATGGTATTAATCTCATCCTTTGGTCTGACGACAGTCATGGCCCAAGCCATACTTCCACACCATCTAGGAATGGCCTCGGGGATGATGGTCGGGTTCACCATTAGTGCAGGAGCTATTGGAGTCACTCTCCTTGGAACGATCGCGGATACCTGGGGCGTCCCTATGGCAATAAAAACTATTTTCGCAACTCCCTTGATTGCCTTGGGCCTCGCTTTATTGCTAAAATATCCTATGACAACTAAACCAACCTAAAGCGCATAGCCTGTCTGCCCCGCCCTCGGTCGGGACCGGGGCCGGTAGGCAGGGGCAAGAGAGGTTAACATGGCATTACAAAAGAATGTTTTAGTGACAGGCGGGGCGGGGTTTATCGGCTCCCATCTCTGTGAACGCCTCTTAACAGAAGGGGTCCATGTGATTTGTTTTGACAACTTCGACCCCTTCTACGATCCCAATATCAAAATCAAGAACGTGGGGGGGTTAGTAAGAAAATTTCCTGGCCAGTTTGAACTTGTCGCCGGAGATATTCGAAATCGCGAACAACTCCAGGAGGTCTTCAAGAAGACCCGATTCGACCTCGTCGTCCATCTGGCAGCCAGGGCAGGCGTGAGGCCCTCCATCACAGATCCCTTGCTTTACCAGGATGTCAATATCAGAGGGACGATCATCCTCTTGGAAAGCTGCAGAGAGTTTGGAATAAAAGAATTCATATTCGCTTCCTCTTCGTCGGTTTATGGGGAATCCCGAAAAGTCCCGTTTTCCGAGGAGGACCTTGATACTCAACCCATCTCGCCTTACGGGGCCACGAAGCGGGCTGGGGAACTCCTCTGCTACTCTTATCATCATCTTCATGGGATAAACATTGCTTGTCTCCGGATCTTCACAGCCTATGGTCCGAGGCAAAGGCCGGAGATGGCGATCCACAAATTCATCCGGCTGATCGACCACGGCGGAAAAATTCCAGTGTATGGAGATGGCTCCTCCCGGAGGGACTATACCTATATTGATGACTTGATCGAAGGAATGTTAGCGGCCATTCATCGTCATCAGGGATTTGAGATATACAATCTTGGAGAATCTCAGACCACCTCTCTGAAGGAATTGATCGACCTGATCGAGGAAGCCCTGGAGAAGAAGGCGAATATCGAAAGGTTAGAGCCTCAGCCCGGAGATGTTTCTTTGACGTACGCCAACGTGACCAAGGCACAGCGAATGCTGGGATATGAACCTAAAGTGAACATGAAGGAAGGAATTAAGAGATTTGTGGAATGGTATAAAGGAAATAAATAATTAGCAGAGAGCAAAGGGCATAGCGCATAGAGAAGTGGAATGGTTCCTTGAACCAAAAACTATTGGCTATTAGCCATTAGCTATTTGCTTTCTGCCTTCGGCCTTCCGCCTTCCGCCTCCTGGTCTTCTTCTGGTTCCTTTCGTAGATGATTCTCAAACCTTCCAGGGTCAAGAATTCATTCACTTCCTCAATGGTCTCGGACTCGGTAGCGATCAGGTTTGCCAGTCCACCCGTGGCAATCACCTTGGGGTTCGACTTCGTCTCCTTCTTCATCCGTCTGACGATCTCATCGACCAACCCCACATACCCGTAAAAAATTCCGGACTGCATGCTCTGGATCGTATTCTTTCCAATGACCCGCTTCGGTTTGACAATCTCAACCCGGGGAAGTTTGGAGGTCCGAATAAATAACGCCTCTGAGGCAATGCCAATGCCAGGGGCGATGGCACCTCCGAAATATTCACCTTTCGCTGAAACATAATCGAAGGTGGTGGCGGTTCCGAAATCCACCACAATGAGACTTCTCTTATACCGCTCAAAGGCAGCCACGGCATTCACAATGCGATCAGCTCCCACCTCTGAAGGGCTCTCATAAAAGACCGGCATTCCCGTCTCAATGTCGGGTCCAACGATCAGAGGGTCAACATGAAAATATTTATCCGCCATCCTCTGCAGCATGTCTAAGACCGGAGGGACAACAGAGGAGATGATCATTCCCTCAAAATCTTTGATATCGATCTTGTCGAACATGAAGAGATCCCGAAAGAGGATTCCCCACTCATCCGCTGTCTTGTTCCTTTCGGTCCCAATCCGCCAGTGATCGACCAGCACCTCTCCATCATAAACCCCCAGGACCGTATTCGTATTCCCCACATCGATGACGAGCAGCATATGTCCCCCTTCCTGAATAAGCCCAGGTCTCATAATCAAAATTCCAAATCACAAATTACAAATCCCAAATAAATTCCAAGCACCAATTCCAAATGACCTAGATAACCCTTGAGATTTCGAATTTGGGCGATTGGAAATTATTTGTAATTTGGTGCTTGTTATTTGGTGCTTCGATTTGAACTCTTGTATTCCACATCTCCTGCCACAACTCTCTTCCGTTCTCCCGCCTTTGTCTCTAAAATCAACGCTCCATCGTTATCAACATCGATGGCCGTACCTGACAGAATCTCCCCGAAGGAGGTCACTTTTACAGGTCTTCCATGGATCTGGGCCTTATCTCTCCATGCTTGCAAAATAGGAGGCGCACCCTCTTTTAAGAAAGTTTCATACCAGATTTCCAATTCCTCCAACAGGGTCTGAAGGAAGGCCTTTCTTGAAACGGATTGCCCCATCTCTCTCTTTAATGAGGTCGCGAGGCTCCGGATCTCTTTTGAAAACATTTTCTCATCCATATTGAGGTTAACCCCAATGCCCAGAACAACGAAATGGATCCGATCCATCTCCGAATGGATCTCATTCAGAAGCCCTGCCACTTTTCGATTTTTCAAAAGGATATCATTGGGCCATTTGATCATGGGCTGAAGCCCTGAAAATTTATGGATGGCATCTGCCGTGGCCACCGCTGCCATCAAAGTCATGAGGGAGGCCTGTTGAGGAGGAATCTCTGGGCGAAGAATGATGGAAAGATAGAGGTTGGTTAATGGCGGGGAGAACCATTTCCTCCCCAGCCTTCCTCTCCCTTTCTTCTGAGATTCTGCAACGACGATCTCTCCCTCTTCAGCACCCTGGAGGGCCAACTGATAAGCCATTGAGTTCGTCGAATCCATGGCATGAAAATGGTGGATGCTCCTTCCCATCCATTTCGTCCTGAGGAGGGGTCTCACTTCAGAAGGAGTGAGCAGGTCTGGAGATCGAATCAATCGATATCCGGTCCGTGTCGAAGCTTCAATCTCATACCCCAAGGCCCTCAGATGTCTCACCCTTTTCCAGATCGCTGCCCGAGTCACCTTCAGTCGACGGCTGATCTCCTCTCCCGAGAGGAATCCTGGAGAATGATCTTTCAGGAGGCGGAGGATTTCTTCGTCCACCATTGGTCCTTCATAATCCTCCCAACCCGCTAAGGCCATGGAACAATTTTTCGTAAAGAGGTCGGGCAGGAGTGTCGGAAAAGTTTTACAGCGTTACCTTTTTGCTCCAACTACTCGCGGCGAAGGGAATTCAATGCGTTTTGACTACTGACAGGGTCCCGTTACCTTTGCCCTGCCAAATGATCGCAATTGTAAAACTTTGAAGATATTCTTGCCCGACCTAAATTCCAATGATTTCACACCTTCCCTCCATTTCGAGTCGTACCGACTTTACCAAAGGGGGGAAGGCGATTAAGAAATCATTTTATCATAACGTTCGAATTGCATCGTAAAGGTCCCTCGACCTTGCGTCAGGGACCTCAAGTCTGTAGAGTATCCGAACATCCGGGTCAGGGGAACCACGGCTTTGATCATGGTAATCTTCCCTTTGGGGGTAATGGCTTCAACAGAACTCTTTCTTGCCTTCAGATCACCCACCACCTCACCCATGAATTCTTCAGGAACGATGATATTCACCTCCATCATCGGTTCCATAAGAACGGGCTGGGCCTTTCGGCAGCCATCCCTCAAGGCATTCGCCGAGGCAATTTTCAGCGCCAGCGGGGATGGATGATTCAAGTCGATGTTGGCTTTTAAAAGGGTGACACGAATATCTGTCATGGGGTAACCGAGAACGACTCCCACCGTGGAAGCTTCCCGGATCCCCTCTTCCACAGAAAGGATCCCTTCCAGAGGGAGGGTCCCCTCCGGGACTTCAGTATGAAATTCAATCCCTTTGCCTCGACCATTGGGCCCAATCCGCAGAAAGACCTCTGCAAAATGCTTGACTTCATCCATCTCCTTCATGAATTTGGCCGATGCCTCTGCTTCTTTTTCCACCGTCTCCCGGTAGACAACCTGGGGCCTTCCCACATTGACGTCAAGGTGATATTCCGTCCGGAGTCGATTGACCAGGACATCCAAGTGCAATTCTCCCATCCCGGAAATGACCGTTTGACCCGTATCCTCCTCAGATTTGACCTGAAAGGTGGGATCTTCATCGCTCAGTTTCTCCAGAAACTCGGCGAGCTTTTCCTGATCCCGGTTGGTCTTTGGCTCCACAGCCACCGACATGACAGGTTTATAAAAATCAATGGGTTCGAGGAGAACGGGGTGGCCCCGATCGCAGATGGTATCCCCTGTGGTGGTTTCCTTCAATCCCATGACAGCTACAATCTCCCCGGTCTTCGCCTCTTCAACACGACTCCTTTGGTTCGCATGCATCATAAAGATTCTTGAGATCTTCTCTCCCTTCTTCAGCCGGGGATTGTAAACCTCCATTCCTACTTTCAACAGACCTGAATAAATCCGGATATAGACCAGTTTTCTCCCCTCATCCATAATCACCTTGAACGCTAAGGCCGTAAAGGGCTCTTCATCTTTTGCCATCCGGCGAACCGTCTCGCCTGTCACCGGATGCCTTCCTTCCACCGGTGGTATATCCAGAGGGGAGGGAAGGTAGTCTACGATGGCATCGATCAGGGGCTGTATTCCCTGGTTTCTCAGGGCTGCGCCGCAGAGAACTGGAACGGCTTTCATCGCGATGGTCGCTCTTCTCAGAGCTGCTTTTATCTCGGATTCGGTGATCTCTTCGCCACCGAGATACTTCTCCATCAGGGGATCATCCAACTCGGCAAGGGATTCTATCACCTTGGCTCGATAGGTCGAAGTCTCCTCCTTCAACTCCTTGGGGACCGTGATCTCTCTGAATTCGGCCCCCAAACTGTGTTCATCCCATACGATCCCTTTCAATTTGATGAGATCGACCACTCCGATGAACTCATCCTCAACACCAATGGGGATTTGGATGATCAAGGGATTGGCGCCCAGCCTTTCCCTGATCATCTTCACTGTTCCGAGGAAGTCTGATCCGATTCGGTCCATCTTATTGACAAAGGCCATTTTAGGAACACTATATTTGTCCGCCTGGTGCCACACCGTTTCTGACTGAGGCTCCACTCCTTCAACAGCGCTGAAAATAGCAATGGTTCCATCCAGCACTCGAAGGGACCTTTCCACTTCGATGGTAAAGTCCACGTGGCCTGGAGTATCAATGATATGAAGGGTGTTCCCCTTCCATTCCACCGTCGTAACTGCGGAGGTAATGGTGATCCCCCTCTCCTGTTCCTGCTGCATCCAATCCATGACAGCCGTCCCGTCATCGACCGCCCCCATGCGATGGATCTTTTTCGTATAGTAGAGGACCCTCTCGGTGACGGTCGTCTTCCCGGCATCGATATGGGCCATAAACCCAATGTTTCTCGTTCGGGCGAGTCTTTTCTCTCCAGCCATCTTTCTCTCAATTGTAAACCGAGTTGTATCTTCGCAATACTAAAAGGATTTTCATAAAATGTCAATCCTTTGCGCCCATGCCAAACCCTAAGCTTTCCATAGGGTTGGCCCTTATTGAAACATCGCTTTTGAAGCTCCCTGCCCACAAGGCGGGGCTTCCCGGGCACGCAGTGGCGAACAGAATGTGAGCCAAGGAAATTTCATTCTAATTGTGCCCCTTGACTCCGCCTATCCCGCTAGGGCGGGGCTTACGGAGCGCTTGCCGGTCAAAAAAACGGATTCCGGAGCAAAGGATGGGTGAAAATGAGAGCTCTGAAAAAATACTTTTCGCTCTCAGGGATTCCTAGACCTTTCCGGGAATCTCCAAATTCCCCCTTGACATTCCTGATCCAATATGTTTAATATCGCATCTAAAGGAAAAATCATGGACCAAGGGTTTATTTTTTATTACTTTTATTTTTATTTTAAAAAGAGTCACCCATAAGGCGATTCCCGATATGGGAATGAAAAGCCATGGGTGACTGATGAGGCCCCATGGCTTTTTTATATATAAAAGCCATAGGGGCAACCCTGTGGCTTTTTTGTTATTTGCCCGCCCTGCTAAGTAGGTTTCGTGTAACTTCGAGGGCGATGTATCACGATCCGTCTTGGGTAAATAAAATCGTCAGCTTCGGGTGAAATTACTTAACAGGGTAAAGGCTTCGATATTCGCCTGCCTGCCGGTAGGCAGGGATTTCGAATTTTTCAGCTAGAAAGGGGAATAGAGATGGTCATTTCAAAAAAGGTGAAGAATGTTTTAGAGGGTGCTTCATGGGTGAGGAGAATGTTTGAGGAAGGGGAGGAGTTGAAGCGGCTTCATGGTGCAGAGAATGTTTTCGACTTTTCCCTCGGAAACCCTAACCTGGAGCCGCCCCCTTCATTGAAGAAGGCTCTTAAAGCTCTTGCAGATGAACCCATCATCGGGATGCATCGCTATATGCCCAATAGCGGCTATAGTGAAACGAGGAAGGCCATTGCGGAGTTCCTTGCGGAAGAATCAGGTCTTCCTTTCAACGAGGACCTTGTGGTAATGACCGTTGGGGCAGCCGGTGGCCTGAATGTAGTCTTCAAAGCCATCCTGGATGATGGAGATGAGGTCATCGTTCCATCTCCCTACTTTATGGAATTCAAATTTTATATTGAGAATTGCGGTGGCCAGATCCGATTGGTTGAGACGAATGAGGATTTCTCCTTAAACGTCACAGAGGTTGAGAAGGCAATCGGTAAAAAGACAAAAGCCGTCCTGATCAACTCTCCGAATAATCCCACTGGGGTTGTTTACGACCAGAAATCTCTCGAACAGTTGGGGGAAATGTTGAAAAGGAAGAAAAAAGAGTTAGGAAGAACCCTCTATCTCATCACCGATGAAGCCTACAGGCGAATCGTCTATGATGGGATAAAGATGCCTATCCACTTTCATTACTATCCCCAGACCATCCGGATCACTTCTCATTCCAAAGATCTCTCCCTCCCTGGCGAGAGGATCGGTTATGTGGCTGTGAGTCCCCTTTGCGAAGGAACCGGGGAACTGATTTCTGCTATCATCTTCGCCAATCGAACGCTGGGGTTTGTCAATGCTCCGGCATTGATGCAAAGGTTGATCGCCCCTCTCCAGAGAAATTCGATCAAGATCAGAGAATATGAGGAAAAACGCGATCTGCTTTACAATGCCCTGAGATCCTTTGGCTATCAGGTCGTCAAACCCCAAGGGGCTTTCTACCTCTTCCCAAAAGCTCCCATTGAGGATGATGTGGCCTTTGTCAAAGAACTCCAATCCAAGCGGATCTTGGTCGTCCCAGGTAGGGGCTTTGGGAAACCTGGTAACTTCAGGATTGCCTATGCAGTGGAAACGAAGACAATTGAAAAGTCACTTCCGGGATTTAAAGAGGTAGCGGAGAAATACGGACTAAAGGGAAAATAGGTTTGAGGTTTGAGGTTTGAGGTTTGAGGTTTGAGGTTTGAGGCGGGATTCGGGAATTTCTTCATTCCGGGGATCCGTCATATCCCTAAAACAGCCCGGATTCTGTTCATGTCCACGTGGGATTCCACCCACGCTTTAATCCTCTCGTCAATTCGCTCCTTCCTTTTCAGAAAGGGGGCATAGGGAATCTCTCCGAGGATGGGCACATCGAGAAAATATCTTATGACTG
>CAYMJV010000078.1:0-11865 GCA_964390545.1 uncultured Syntrophaceae bacterium | reverse complement strand
AGTCTTATCATAAGGTGGGCAAAGGCCATGGGCAATATCAACCCATGGCTTTTTTATTTTTGCCACAGAATTGAAAAACTCATGTAGCCGCACCTTTAGGTTGCGTCAATTTGGCAATGGTAACGCAGGCTAAAGCGTTCGACTGAGCTCACGCCGAAGCCCTGCGGCTACAGGCATTCAATGGAATGGAGGAAATGATGGATCGTATCTTCAGTGGGATTCAACCCACGGGTGAAATTCATATTGGTAATTATGTCGGGGCTATCCGAAATTGGGTCCAATTGGTCAATCGATATGATTGCATCTATTGCGTCGTAGACTATCATGCCATCACAATCGATTATGATGCGGAGGCCATGCAGCAGAGAATCCTCGACACAGCGACCATTCTCATTGCCAGTGGATTGACCCCAGACCGATGCAAAGTTTTTGTCCAGTCCCATGTGATTGAACATCCTGAACTCACGTGGATCTTTAACTGTATTACTCCATTGGGTGAACTGGAACGAATGACCCAATTTAAAGAGAAGGGGAGACAGCACCGGCACAATATTAATGTGGGATTACTGGACTATCCCGCTCTCCAGGCAGCCGATATCCTCATCTATAAAGCGGGCTACGTGCCGGTCGGAGAAGATCAGATCCAGCATGTAGAATTCTCCCGGGAAATTGCCAGGAAGTTCAATGCCCGTTTTGGAGATACCTTTCCGGAGCCCAAGGTCCTTCTTTCCACTGCCCCTCGCATTCTGGGCACAGATGGAAAGATGAAGATGTCCAAGTCGATGAACAACACGATTGGTCTCCTTGAGCCTCCAGAAACTATCCGGGAGAAGCTGAAAACAGCAGCCACTTGTGAACATCGGCAACGCAAGAGCGATCCCGGTCATCCGGAACACTGCAACATTTTCACGATGCACCAGGCTTTTTCTAAATCAGACGACCTTGCCTTGGTCGATCATGGTTGCCGGACGGCAGGAATTGGATGCATTGAATGCAAGGGAATCCTTTTCAAGAATATGATGGAAGATATCGGCCCCGTTCAGAATCGAGTCAAGGAACTTCATCAAAAGCCCCAATATGTCATCGACGCCTTGAATTCCGGAGCCAAGCAATGCAGAGCCATCGCCGAAGAAGTGATGGATGAAGTGAGGAGAAAGATCGGTGTCAAATCAGACTGGATGAAGCAATGATAAGCTGAGATTCAATCGTTGGGCGAGAAAACAGAAGATGAAATTTACTCAATATTTTCTCTATACCATACAGAGACCTGATCGTGCTAAAATAAGAATGGAATGGATTGAAAAGACAATTAAGGATCCGGACTTTACGGAGATTCAATTGGATAAGAGAATCCGAAAGTGGAAGAAGATCAAGGAGGAGGGCAAGTTTCTTCGGGTCATCCTACTTCCAGACGGAGAAACGGTCCATAATGCTTTCTTTGATAGGAGTTTTAAGGGAGAAGACAAATGAAAATAAAATATTTTTCAGATACTGACACGGCTTTAGTGGAGTTTTCTGACCTCGAAGTTGCCGAAACCAAGGAGATAAATGAGAATATTTACATCGACCTCGATACTTCAGGCAATTTGGTCGCCATGACGATTGAGCATGCCCGGAAACAAGCAAGCCTCCCCCATCTATCTTATGAGCAGATAGAGAAGAAATCGCCTAACAAACTCCAACGGGCGGCGAAAACCCGCCGCTGATTTCCGCCATCGGGACGACTATTCTTCTAAAGGCGGGAGTATTACCGTTATCTCTTTCTTTAGCCCTTCTCGGAGGATGGTGACGCTGACATCCTTTCCCCAGCCTTTTTCAGCAAGGGCATCTTGAATTTCCTTTACTTTTGTCACCTCTTTCCCATCCATAGCAAACAATTGATCCCCGGAGAGAAGACCCGCTTTTTCTGCAGGGCTTTGCGGAATAACCCGTTCAATCCAAACCCCTTTAGGGTCCTGTTGCTCTCTTAAGATGACCCCGATTCTGGGCCTCTTCTTTTCAGGAGGGGCAGGCTTGGTGATCCATAGAAAATGGGCGAGGGGTGAAGAAAACTTATTCAAGTTGAAATCGCCTTCTAGATTCTTTTTCCATTCTTTTAAAATGATCGTTTTGTAAAGTAAGGGAGTTCTCCGGTGAAGCCGTTTTGGGATTCCAAAATCGTAAGCCACATGGCCACTGCCGACGATCACCAGAACCGTCTTTCCTCTCCCCTCTGCGGATTGGAGAAATCGAAAGAGGGTTTCTGCCATGGCTTCATCCCAGAGGCATTGGGCCTGATAGAAGTTTCCAAAGTCCTTGGCCGAGCCCGCTTGATGGCTTTTGTAGATGGAGGCTATATAATGACGATGCGCTTTATCGCTCAGATCCATTTCAGGGAGTTTGGCTCGATCCTCTGGAGAGAGTCCGGCGATCCCCTGCTGTCCCACCCTTCTCACTAGTTCCCTTTCGATATTGAGACAAAGGACTTTAAGACGGCGGGTTTTTGCTTCATCCAGGAGTCCCTTGTAGAGATTGTAGTCCATGCCCCATGTGGTCTCCCATTTGACCTCTTTGAGGAATTCCTCCTCAGTCAGCTTTCCTTCTGTCCACTGGTCCAAGATGGGTTGTTGAGACCTTTCGAACATTTCCATCCCCACGACGACGTCTCTGTTTTTTCCGATGAACCCCTGAACAGTTCTTACCTGGCAGTGATGATGTTCGATCTGGTCATGGGTCTCCCCCATAAAGATGACGGAGGATGGTTCCAAGTCGTTTAAGAGTTCGTGGAAAGAGACAGGATCCCCATCCGGAAGTCTAAGAATTTCCTCGGCTCCGATGGGTTCTCGTATCGTGGCGACCTTTGAAATCCAGGGGGGTTGGATTCTCTTCGCACATCCTACCAGGAGAATCACTCCGAACAAGATGAAGAGGGTCCGCGAGAAGCAAAGTTTCACATGATCATTATACCTTCCCTCCTCGAGAATTTAAAGGAGAGTGCGTGCTTGCGTCCCAGAGGATAGATATGGTAATTTGAGACTGCTTTCTATTTCTCTTGGCGAAAGGAAAGGAAATGGTGAAGAGCATCAGCTTCATTTTGGTGAATGTGATTCTCCTCTTCGGTTGTGTCCTAGATCGACCCATCACAAAGGAGCCTGAGAAGAGAGTGGTTCAGGTTGACGCTTCAGAAAAACAGGATGCGTTGGCTGGGAAATTGAAATCCTTGGAGCAATCGGTTTCCAGACTCCAGTCTGAAGTCAAGTATCTGGAGAACCAGTTGAAACAGACGAAAGACCGACCTCCACTCACCACCTATAAACTTCCCAAGGAGGTGTTTCTGTGCGGGGAGAGAATTCCAGTGGAGAATAAGAATGTCTGGGAGAATCTGGATCGAGAATTTCTTCTTACCTTGAGTAACGACGTTCAGGTCCTTTTATGGATGAAACGGGCAAGACGGTACTTTCCACATATTGAAAAGAGACTGAGGGATCTGGGTCTTCCGGATGATTTGAAATACGTGACCCTTGTTGAAAGCGGTCTCCGACCCTATGCCGTCTCTCCCTCAGGGGCGGGAGGGATTTGGCAGTTTATCCCTGCGACCGGGGAGAAATATGAGATGAGGAAAAACCGAATCGTCGATGAACGTTTCGACTTTTTCAAAGCCACTGAAGGCGCTCTGGCCTATCTCAAAGTCCTTTATGAGGAATTCAGAAGCTGGGCCCTTTCATTGGCTGCTTATAATGTAGGGGAGAACAGGGTCCGAAAAGAGATCGAACTTCAGGGGACGAGGGATTATTATTTCCTCGACCTCCCCCTGGAAACGGAACGTTACATCTATAAGATTGCCGTCGCAAAGATGATCCTCTCCGCAACAGAGAGATATGGATTCCATTTAGACGAAAAAGAGCTTTATGATCCTCTTCAGGTGGAAAGAGTTCAGATTGAACTCACTCAGCCTCTCCCCATCATCGAGGTATCAAGGGCGGTAGGATGTTTCTACAAAGACATCAAGGAATTGAATCCCCACTTCTCTGAAGAAGCCATTCCGCCCGGAATTCAATTTGTCAACCTTCCCCCAGGGACTTCTGTGCCCTTCTGGACCTTCTTCTCCGCATGGAAGACGGAGATGGAAGGGAAATAATATAATTTTGTTGAAATTGTCTGGTAAAAGGACTATTCTTTTTGTCAAACGAGAGAGGAGCTCTTGTGGCAGAAAAGGAACGGATATTACTGGCTGAGCATGAGGAGCCCGTCCGAGAGATGGTTTCCAGAATAGCCATCCAGATGGGCCACGAAATCCTGACGGTGAAGGATGGGAAAGAGGCTCTCGAATTGTTAAGGAAGGGGTCCATCACCCTTCTGATCACTGATCTCGAGGACCCTGGGCTGAATGGACTCGAAGGGGTGAAGTCCGTAAGGACTGAATTTCCGGACCTTCCTATCGTCTGCCTGGCAGGCCAGGGCAGTTCCCTCCCCGAAATCGAAGGTGTTGCTTCCGGAGTTACGGATTACATCATTAAGCCCTTCACCCTTGACGAGATGAGGGCGAAACTGACCTGGGTCATCTATGAGAAAAACCTGATCAGGGACCTGACGAAAAAGTCGATTGAATTAGAAAGGACGAATGAAGAACTGAAGCGGATCGAACAATTGAAGTCTGACTTCATCCTGGGTATTTCCCATGAAGTGAGAACACCTTTGACAGTCATCAAGGAGGTATTCTCCCTTATACTCGAAGAGCGGATCGGAAGCCTCACCGAGGATCAGAAGGAATATTTAGGGATTGCGAATAAGAATATCCTTCGCCTGGGGAGCATGATTGATGCCCTCCAGAATTTTTCACGGATTGAGTCCGGGAAAGAACTAAAATTAAAGTTTGAACCGGTACGCCTCAACCCCGTCATTGATGAGGCGTGGATGACCCTCTCCCAACAGCTGGAAGAGAAGAAGATTGTTTTCGAAAATCATCTCGATCCGGATACCCCCATGGTCTTCGGAGACCGCAATCGACTGATAGAGGTCTTTGTCAACCTCATTGACAACGCATTGAAATTAACCCCTTCAGGGGGAAAGATCAGCATCGATTCGAAAGGACTTACAGAAGGCAGGGATTTTTTGAAGGTCATCGTCGCGGATACGGGGAGAAGCCTTCCACCTGAAGACCTTCCCAACGTCTTTGATCGCTTTTTTCAAGGACAGAAAATTCAGGATGGAATAGGCCTGGTGACGGGTCTGGGCCTCGCCGTGACGAAAGAAATCATCGAGGGTCATCGGGGTATCATCCAGGCAGAAAGTCGATCCGGAAATGGGAATGCCTTTATCTTCACCCTTCCCGTATTCGGAGTTGATACGATCTTTACGCTTCTCATCCATCCCATGATGGCGAAGGCCGAAGAGGATAAGTTAAATTTTTCCATGATTCAGACGGAATTCTGGGATCAACGGACCAAACGGGAGACAGCTCTCAGCGACGGAGTCCTGGAAGGGGTGGTCTATGCGATCAAGATGATGGTTCGTTCGATGGATGTCGTCATTCCTTTTCAAAACAGTCGGGTCTACATCTTCGCGTTTGTCGATAAGAAGTTAGCCAAGGAGATCGGGGAGAGAATCCAGACGAAATCGGTTCAGGGAGGCTATGTTCCGAAAGGGTTCAATGTCCAATATAGAACCTACTCCTTTCCGAAGGATGCTCGGAACCGTGACGATTTCTTGAAAGGATGCCGCCTGTATCTGAAGGAGGAATAATCTTCCGCCTCTTTTGACCGGAACGTGTCCCGTCCTAACGGGGTGGCCGGGGAACTTCAATGACAGGTTCGAATGGAAAGGATCTTTTTACTTTCCCTTTTAATCGTTCTTTTCGTCGCCTCTTGTGAGGGGAAGCCTCTCCCTCCCCAGGGGAAACCAGAAGCCCCGCCGGTCTCCAAGGTGATTTTAGAAAAGGAGAAGATGGAAAGGGAGGAGTTCCTTCCTCCGGAGGTGAAGATAAAGCTGAAGCGAGATGGCAAGGATAACTATTCCTGGGAGATCAACGGATCGGATGTGAATCAGATTTTGAAAGTGAATGAAAAATTGAAAAAACAGTTGACAGGAGAGCAACCTCGGTAGGCGGTCTTAGAGAGGAGTACAGAGATCATGATGGAATGGTATATCGAGCAGATCTTCAAGCAGCTTCCTTTCGGGGTCGCCATTGCCATGGTCATTTTCATGGCCATCCTTTTCATCTTCTGGCTTCTCCTCCCTCTCTGGGTCCTATTCGTCCTGTGGAATACCGGCAAGATCAAGGATGAAATTCGAAAAGTCAGCGATCTCCTAGAAAAGAGACAGGCTGATGAAAAGGGAAAGAGCGTCACTGGGTCGAAGGATTGAAAGGATTGCTTTTCTCTTAATCTTGTTTCTCGGGACTTCCATCGCCCAATCCCAGAACTTCCTCAAAATTCCTCTCTATATTCATGAGAAAGAGATATGGGTGGAAGTGGCGGAGACCCCGGCCGAAAGGGCGAAAGGGTTGATGGGGAGAAAACACCTTGGTCAGGAGGAAGGGATGTTCTTCATCTTTGAAACTGAAGACTATCACGCCTTTTGGATGAAGGATACGCTCATTCCCCTGAGCATTGCCTTCATCGATAAGAGCGGTGGTATCGTTGAGATCGCGGACATGAAGCCTTTGAGTTTAGATTCCCACAGCCCTCCAAAGCCCGTCCTCTATACCTTGGAGATGAAGAAAGGTTGGTTCTCGACGAACGGAATTAAGGTAGGAGATATGATCAGATTTTCGAAGTAGCTAAGGCATTGCGGATTTCGGATTGCGGATTTCGGAAGTTTTTATTCCGCATTCCGCATTCCGCAATCATTTCTTTCTTAGTGTGGGGGAGAATTATAATCCCCGATCCAGCAGTAGAGGCAGAGTTTTTCTCTGGGAAGACCGATGGCCTCTACCATGTCTTCAATTGCTTGATATTTCAACGTCGTCACTCCCAGTTCCTTCCCAATCCAATTCACCATCTCTTGATACTTCTTGGATCGGCGATCAATATATTCCCTTACATCTTCAAGATGCCTTCCTTCAATGGCCAAGATGGCTTTCCGGGCAGCCAGCTCCTCAGTGGAACGAGTGGAAAGAGCGAATCGACAGGGAAACATCAGGGGAGGGCAGGCAGGTCTCACATGGACTTCCTTGGCGCCGCACTCCCAAAGTTTCTTGATCGTATAGTTTTTCAATTGGGTTCCCCTGACAATGGAGTCCTCACAAAGGATAATCCGGTTTCCGCAGATCACTTCTTTAATGGGGATGAGTTTCATCGTGGCGACGAGATCTCGAATCTCTTGGGAAGGAGGAGTATAACTCCTCCCATATCCAGGAGTATATTTCACCAAGGGCCTCCGGTAGGGAATTCCGGATTGCATCGCATACCCGATGGCGTGCCCCACTCCGGAATCAGGGACGCCCGAGACGAGATCCGCCTTTACAAAATCATTTCTCGCAAGTGCTCTCCCGCACCGCTCCCTGACCAATTCCACACTGATTCCTTCATAGCTCGAGGCAGGATAGCCGGTATAAATCCAAAGGAAGGAGCAAATTTGATTCGTTTTCTTACCCGAGAATTTCTCTACCAATCCTGATTTTCCAATGAAGATGATCTCCCCAGGGTCGAGGTATTTCTTAATCCGAAAACCCAAATTCAAGAAAGAACAGGTCTCCGTTGCGACGGCATATTCCCCGTTCTTCTCTCCGATGACCAGAGGGGTTCGGCCGAAACGGTCCCGGCCAGCACAGATCCCATCCTTTTGCAATAGGAGGATTGAAGCAGAGCCCCGGATTTTATCGTAAACCGCTTCAATTCCCTCAGGGAGAGTTTTTCCGCGGGTAATCAACTTGGCAACCAGTTCCACGGAATTTATGCCACCGCTCGACATCTCTCCAAAGGTTTCTCCTTCTTTGAGAAGTCCTGAAGCCAATTCATTAACATTTTCAATCAAGCCAGCCACCACGATGGCAAAGTTACCGAACTTGGAACCAACGATGAGAGGCTGAGGATCTCTGTCGCTGACGACCCCGATGCCCATATTTCCTTTCATCTCTTTATAGTCGTCAAAGAATTTCGACTTGAATTGGGCCTTACTGATGTCGTGAATGGAACGGTGAAATTTTTTCCCAAAGACAGCCATGCCTCCGTATTCGGTCCCCATATGGGAATGATAGTCTGTCCCGTAGAGAAGCGTGTCAGAACAATTTCTATTCGAGACGACCCCAAAGACTCCGCTCATCGTTTCTTCCTCCTTACCGTAACGTTCTATGCATAACAAAGGAGAATAAGGCTGTCAACCCTGTTGCATCAACCTGTTGCATCAACCCAAATTCGGATTTAGGAAGCGAGACCCTAATTCCATTCGGTCATTGCGAGTCCCGCTAAAGGCGGGATAAGGTGCGCGGCAATCCCATTGAAAAAGGCGAGATTGCTTCGGTTCCCTCGCAATGACAATTTCTAAATCGGGATTTGGCTTCACATTCCCCTTTCGGGCTTGGGAACCGGAGGAATCCACGTAACGATCAAGGCATCTTCATTGCCATAGTAGTTAGGGATTTCGTCCACGATTTTGAATCCCAGTTTAAGATAGAAGCTCTGGGCCCCTCCGTTGCTCCTCCTCACTTCTGCCCATAGCTTCTTCAAGTGGAACCCTTGAACAGCTTCCTCGATAAGTTCCTTCCCAATTCCCCTTCTCCGATGGTGAGGATGGACGGCTATGGAGATGATATGCCCATCTCGAGAGAAGACGAGATAGCCTAAGAGTTGGCCTTCCTCCCGTTTACTTCCTTTGCCCACGTAGACCCAGAAGGTGCCGGGATGAAGCCAGTGAAGTTGGACGAAAGTCATCCCATCATAGGGGGATTTGGGAAAGGCAAGGTGTTCGATTTGGAGGATCCGGTCCAGATCGGTAAGAGAGAAGGGACGAATCATGGATACCTTTTTATTCCTGAAATGATGGAGGCAATGCCGAAGGTCAATCTCCGGGAATGAATTTCTTCCAATCCAGATCGCTTCAGTATCTTCTCATAATCTTCTGCATGAGGGAATTGGGTGACCGATTTAGGGAGGTAAGCATAAGCCCCCCTGTCACCGGAGATCAACCCCCCTACCCAGGGGAGAAATTTTTTGAGATAAAATGGATATAATCTTCTCATCAACTCGTCTCTGGGAAAAGTAAACTCTAAGACGATCACCTTCCCTCCCTTCTTGATGACGCGAATCATTTCAAAGAGGGCTTGCTCTTTATTCGGGATGTTTCTGAGACCGAAAGCGATGATAGAGGCACTAAAAGTATTTTCTCTAAAGGGAAGGTCAATGGCATCCCCTCGACTTAAGGCAATCGATTGGAAAAGACCTTTTCTCAGGATTTTCTGCCGGGCTCTCTTGATCATCGGTTCTGAAAAGTCCAAGCCGAAGACCTTTTTCTGATAACCATTCTGTTGAATAATTTCAATCGCCACATCTCCTGTCCCGGTGGCGATATCGAGGATCCAGCCCCCGATTCCTTTGAGTTCCTGGACAGCCATCTTCCTCCAATAAAAGTCCCTCCGCAGGCTGAGAAGATGGTTGAGGAAGTCATAGGTCGGGGCAATGGTGTCGAAGAGTTTTCGAATGGAATCCGGATGGAGAAAATAAGTGCTCATCTTTCACCCCATCTGTTAATCCATTATGTGATCTTCATAAATTTGTTGCCAGCAGAGCCGTGTGGATCTTCTCCTTCTCGTTGGCGTCATAGAACGTCTGATAGGCTTCATCTTTTTTTAGCGCTTTTCAAAAAGATGAAAAATTATAACAAAAGAGGTCCTAAAAAGCACCCCCATTTGGTGTCTAAACGCGGAACATTTTTCATCAGAGGGACAAAAGACGTCATCTATTGGCTACCGCGCAAACCGATCATAAGCCATTCATTATTGATTTGGAAGCAGTTTATGCAAATAGATCCCGTTGATGATTTTTGGTATGTTATATGCGCAGACCAAGTTGGAAAGAATTGACAACTCTGTCATTAAGAAATAAAATATATTTAGTAAAGGCGAGGGATTTGAGAATGAAAAAAACCTTCTTTCTCTTGACCATCCTGATTGCTTTGGCCCTACCTGCCAGTGCAGAGATGTATAAATGGGTCGATGAAAAAGGGACGGTCCATTTCACAGATGATATTTCTAGCATTCCTGAAAAATACCGTGAAGGTGTTGAGGAAAGAAAGACGCCCAAGGGGACGCCCAATCAGGAAGTCAGGGAGAAGTCTGCTCCTGCTCCTGCCCAAAAATCTTCTGAGCCCCAAGGATTTGAGGTTAATTTAGTAAGAAGGCATGAATTATGGTTGTCAGAAGTCATCCTAAACAACCGGCTCCGATCCTATTTCATTGTGGATACCGGGGCAAGTTTCACTCTTATCAACACGCAAATGGCCAACGAATTGGGACTTAATATTAATGAGACCACCCCTTTCATCCCGATCTACACTGCCAGTCAATTGATCTTCACCCCTCTGGTCACATTGAAATCAGTCCGGGTGGGCGAAGCTGAGGTGGAAAATGTTGATGTCCTGATCCACAATCTTCCCTCTAACACAGCAGGGCTTTTAGGCAACTCCTTTCTCAATAAATTTCGGGTGGTTCTCGACTCGGCCCAGGGGAAGATGACGCTTTTCTCAGCGCAAGGGATTGCCTCCCCTGATCGACCCGGAGGATATGGAAGAGATTACTGGGCAGGCCAATTTCGTTTCTACAATCGAAACCTGGCGGAGTTGAAGAAGTTGAAGGCGAAGTATGACAATCAGGGAGGTAGCACTGAGTTAAACCGGGTCAATTATGCGATCCGGTACTTCGAAAATCAATTAAGTGAACTGGAACGGCGGGCTTCCTTTGCGGGCGTCCCGAGGAATTGGAGAGACTGATCATTAAAGCACCAAATCCCAAGCACCAAATGACAAACAAATTCCAATCACCAAAATTCAAAATTAAAAAATCGTTTTGATCATTGGGAATTAGAATTTGGAATTTATTTGGAATTTGGTATTTGTAATTTGAAATTTTCCGCTCTTTGAGTGGGTTAGGGTGTGTAAAGGACTACCAGGAGTTTGGCATCCTCGTCACTTAGGTTTCGAAGTTTATGGGTGATCCCTGAATTGAAATGGAGCGTTTCGTTCTTTTTAAGATGGTTTGGATTCTCTCCAACAATCACCTCCACCTCACCCTTTAAGACATAGATAAACTCCTCCCCCTCATGCCGGTATTCCACCATTTTATGATCCTGCCTCGGATCGATCGTGACCAGGAAGGCCTTCATATGTTTTTCCTCTGCGTCCGGAGTGAGGGTTTTATATGAATACGCCTGAGTCCGTTTGTAAAAGCTTTCCTTCCTCCTTTTAACGGTAGCCTCCTGTTCTTCAGCAGAAAGGAAGGAACCCGAGTCGACCGAAAGGGCCTTGGAAATCTGAATAACAGCTGCCACAGGAGGAATGACCTTGCCCTCTTCAACATCTTTCAGGTAGCGTTGGGAATATCCAGTCCTATTGGCCAGATGTTCAAAGGAGATCTTCCTCACCTGGCGAAGCTGCTTCATCTTAGCCCCAAAGGATCTTTCATCTACCTTTTTTGTGGTCATAGGTCCTCCCGATCCAATAAAGATTTCCGATATTATATTCTCAATTTAATATTTTTCAAACTAATTTTCCATATCCTATCCGTAAGGATCCCCCTCTCTCTCTTACTCCTTCAAAGAATTTTGTGTGCCTCCATTAAGAAAATATTTCGGATTAAATTTATACTTTGGCTTACCCTCAATTCATTATATAATACAATTAGGAGGTAGGCGATGGCAAATTGGGCAAAGGCAGGAGTGGTTGAGAATCGATTTG
>CAYMJV010000077.1:0-12503 GCA_964390545.1 uncultured Syntrophaceae bacterium | reverse complement strand
CTATTTCTAGGTTGTCAAATCCCCGTTCGATTGAAACAATACGAGACCTCGTCAAGGGCTGTTCTCGAGAAACTCAATGTGGGTTTAGTCGATATCGAAGAATTTAATTGCTGCGGGTACCCTTTAGGGAACATCGAATTCAAGGCCTTTCTCCTCTCATCGGCGAGAAATCTGGCCTTGGCCGAAAAGAAGAATCTGGATGTGATGGCGTTATGCAAATGTTGCTACGGCAGCCTCAAAAAGGCAGATTACCTCATGAGGGAAAATGCTTCTTTGAAGAAGGAAGTGAACGGAACCCTTGAGAAAGAAGGCTTGAAGTATGAGGGAAGGATTGAGGTCAAACATCTTCTTTCTGTTCTTTACAAAGATATAGGGATCGAAGCGATCAGGGGGAAGATGGTCATGCCCTTTAGAGGGCTTAAGATTGCAACCCATTATGGATGCCACGCGTTACGACCCAGCCAGGTGGTGGGGTTTGATAATCCTGTGGTACCTTCTCTATTTGACCAGTTGGTTGAAGCGACGGGTGCCGAGAGCATCGATTGGTCCTTGAAGCTCGAATGTTGTGGTGCCCCTTTATGGGGAGTCAATGATAGGCTGTCTATGGATTTGACATTAAAAAAACTGACCGATGGGAAAAAGTCTGGTGCGGATTATGTTTGTGCGGCTTGTCCATACTGCCACCTTCAGTTCGATACGGTCCAGAAGATGATTCTTTCTCAGAGAGGGGTGAACCATCCTCTTCCCTCCGTTCTCTATCCACAGCTCCTTGGGTTGAACCTGGGCATCGACAAAAAGATTCTTGGGTTGGAGAAGAATGAAATTCCGATCAGTGGGATTGAGGAATTATTAGCAACAGAGACAGAATTAGCAAAACAGCCAGAGTCAACAGAGAAAACAAAATCAGACAGAGAATAGTTCTTGGAAACTAGGGGTAAAGATGACACAAAATAGAATCGGTTCAATCATGGTGGTCGGTGGATCTGGCGAAGAGTTTCTTTGCCAATGCCGCCTGGTGGCGGCTCAATCCGCTCACCTACAATGTCCTTTCGGTCATTAAAAGAAAAGCCTAGCCTCGATCGTTGTTGCCTGCCCCCCTATGCCATGTCAACCTGGATGCCCGCCAGAAGCAGATCGAAGAGGAGTTTAAAGAGAATTTTAACCTTCCCATCATCTACTTCACCCAATTGATGGGTTTGGCCCTTGGCTTAAAGTTAGAAGCGTTGGGCCTGGATAAACATTTTGTCGATCCCGCCCCCCTTCTCCAACAGGTTTTGTAGGATCGTTCTGCACCTTCTTTTTTTCATGCTTTTCATAAGAAAAGCATGCACTAAAATAACAAAAAATATTTGACTTTATTATTTGAAAGACTATAATTATTTTTTCAAAATAAATGATGGAAGGAGGGGGAAAATGGATGCCAGGCATTAAAATTAAAGAAAATGAATCCTTTGAAAATGCGCTCAGACGATTTAAGAAACAAGTTGAAAAGACTGGGATTCTATCGGAAATACGGAAGAGAGAACATTACGAAAAACCTAGCATAAAGAGAAAGAAGAAGGCACTGGCTGCAAAGAAAAGGGCTATGAAGAGGATGCGGAAAATTATGGAGAGGGGATGACGGATGGGTTTGGAAGAAAGATTGGTCGAAGAAATGAAACAAGCAATGAAATCCAACGATAAGGCGAAGCTGTCCACGATTCGGATGATCCGTTCTGCTGTTAAGAATAAGGAGATTGAGCTGAGAAAGCCGTTGGATGATGATGGCATTTTTAGAGTCATTCAGGGCATGGTAAAGAAAAGTGAGGAATCGATCGAGCAGTTCAAAGCAGGGGGAAGGATGGACCTGGTGGAGAAGGAGACGAAAGAAATCGAAACCATGAAATCGTATCTGCCCCAGCCCCTGAGTCGCGAAGAAGTCCTAAAGATTATTGATCAGACGATTGAAGAGACCAAAGCTTCATCCTTAAAAGACCTTGGAAAAGTGATGAAATCTGTTATGCCTAAATTAGGGGGGAAAGTCGACGGCGCCCTGGTCAACCAGTGGGTCAAAGAGAGACTTTCCCCATAATTTCTCCTCTTTTTATTAAGTCCACCACCTTTTCTCACGCTTTATGAATGACCGCTCCCTCAAGGTTTTAGAATTCTATCAGTTGCTAGAGGTATTAAAAACATACTCTGTCTCACCTTTAGGTCGAAAGCGCTGTGAGGCTTTGAGACCTTCGACTGACCTTCTTTCAATTCACTCCAGATTAATCGAAGTTCTTGAACTAAAAGGAATAGTTGAGACCATGGGGGATATCCCCCTCCAGGGGTTGAAGGATATTGAAGAGATTTTCAAAAGATTGGATGTGGAGGGATCGATCCTGGAAGTCCCGGAGTTCCTCGACCTTTACAGACAGCTTGACTTGTGCAAGGGGCTGAGGCGGTTCTTTCAGAAGTTGAAAGTCATCGAAGCCCCTCGCCTTCAGGAGAAGATCTCAAAGCTATCCACTTTAAAAACTCTGGAAAAAGAAATCCTTCAGGCAATCAATACGAAAGGGGAGATTCTCGATCGAGCCAGCCCCGCCCTCAAGGAAATCCGCCACCAGTTAGGCGAAATCAGGGAAAGGGCAAAGGCCGTTCTCGAACATCTCCTTCATCGGGAGGACATCCAATCCATTTTTCAGGAGCAATTCATTACTCTTAGAAACGGAAGGTATGTCCTTCTCATCAAATCGGATTATAAGCACCGGTTAAAGGGGATCATTCACGATCAGTCCCAGAGCCGGATGAGTTATTTCTTTGAACCCCTTGAAGCGGTCAGCCTCAACAATGAGATCAGCATCCTCATCGGAGAAGAGAAGGAGGAGGAGTATCGTATCTTAACAGAACTTTCGAACAGGGTGAGGGAGGAGAGGCAGAACCTCTGGAGCGACTTCGAAATCTTAGGAGAACTGGATCTCCTTTATGCGATGGCAAAGCTCTCCATCCAGTTGAAAGGGGTCGAGCCCATTCTGAATGAGAATGGGCGGATCGATATGAGAGAGGCCCGAAATCCTATCCTTAGCTTTCAAAAGGGAGATGAGGTTGTCCCCATCGATCTTCACATGGGAGACGGGATCAAAACCCTCATCATCAGCGGGGCCAATGCAGGCGGCAAGACTGTCGCCCTCAAGACCTTAGGACTTTTGACGCTGATGGTTCAATGCGGCCTTCCCATTCCCGTGAAAGAGGGAAGCCATGCAGTCATCTTTAAGAACATCTTGGCCATTGTCGGTGATGAGCAGAATATCGGGGAGAATCTGAGCACATTCTCCAGCCACCTCCTTCATCTGAATCAAATTCTGGAGAAAGTCGGGCCCCATTCTCTCATCCTCCTTGATGAATTGGGAGTGGGAACCCATGCCTCTGAAGGCTGTGCCCTGGCGATGGCTTTTCTGGACCGGTTCAGGGAGAAAGGGTCTTCCATTGTGGTCACCACCCACTTCGATCGTCTCAAAGCCTATGGATACCTTCATCCGGATGTGGAGAATGTGGCGGTGGCGTTTGATGAAAAAACCTTGGAGCCGAAATATACCCTGCTCTACGGGGTCTCGGGATTGAGCAATGCCTTTCTGGTGGCTGAGAAGTTTGGGGTTTCGGAGGAGGTTCTCCAATTAGCCCGCCAGCATCAAGATGGCGGTGAACGGGAAGTTGGCCGTGTTCTGGAGCGATTGGAGAGACTGCGGGCAGATACCGAAAAAGAACGGATTCAACTCCTTCAAATGAAAGAGGAGGCTGCACGGGAGAGACAGAGACTGAAAGAGCTCTTGGAAGGAATAAAGAAGAAGAGACAGGAAATTTTTTCCCAGGCCGAGGAGAAGGCAAGAAAATCCGTTCTGAAGGTGGAAGAAGAGTTAAAGAACTGGGCCCAACGATGGAAAGAGGAAAAAAGCCGTTCAACGTCTTCGCGGATCACCGTTCCACATCGAGAAATCCAGGAGGTGAAGGAGAAAGCTTTTCCACCCTTTAGGGAAAAGGTCCGCGAGGTGCGGACAGGTGGCATTCAGGTCGGGGAGCATGTTAGAATTTTGAGTCTTCGGACCTATGGGGTGGTGACAGAGGTAGAAGCGTCATTGAAGCAAGTTGAAGTGATGACCGAAAAGGCAAAGGTAAGGACTTCTTTCTCCGACATCGTCAGGGTTGCGGAGAAAGAAGAAAGGACGGATGAGATTCCCAAAGAATTCCCTCAGGGGAAGAATGGGGAGGAGATTTCGTCCCAATTAAATGTCATCGGCCTGACGGTAGAAGATGCCTTGCCCAAGGTGGACAAATTCATCGACCAAGCTTTGCTCCATGGATTGGAGAAAATTCAGATCATTCATGGCGTGGGCTCTGGAAGATTGCGGGAGGCCATCAGTAAATACCTGCACGGCCACCTGGGGGTCAAGGGATTTACTCCCGGGGATGCGATGAGAGGTGGCCGGGGAATTACGGTGGTGGAGCTGAGGTAAATTCCTTTGACCAATGGATTTTTCTCAGAAGAAAAGGTTTCAGAGATTCGGGACCGTGCGAGCCTTGTGGAAGTGGTCTCGGACTACGTCAGCTTAAAAAAGGCTGGAAAGAACCATAAAGGGCTCTGTCCGTTCCATTCCGAAAAAACCCCTTCCTTCATGGTCAATGAAGAGAAACAAATCTTTCACTGCTTCGGCTGTGGGGAAGGAGGAGATGTCTTTAGCTTTCTGATGAAGGTGGCTCACCTTTCCTTTCCTCAATCCATAGAGGAACTGGCGAAGCGTTACGGAGTGCAACTTCCTTCGAAGGAATTTTCCCCAGCCCAGAAGAAAGAAATGGTGAAGCGGGAAGTCCTCTTCCAGATCAATCAAATCGCTTCGGAATATTTCCACGACCTCCTTACTGTGAGGAGGGAGGGCGGGGAGGCGAGGAGGTATCTCTCCCAGAGAGACATAAAGGAGGAGATCGTTAAAGAATATCGATTGGGTTACTCCCTGGACCGCTGGGATGGCCTGGTGCAACACCTTCGGGAAAAGAAGGTCTCTTTGGAGCTCGCATGGGAATTGGGTTTGATCTTTCCCAAGAAGAAGGAAGGATGGTATGACGCCTTCCGGGGGAGGATCATCTTCCCGATCTTCGATCTTCATCAGCGGGTGGTCGGGTTCGGGGGAAGAGTGATCCGAGGGGGAGAGCCGAAATATTACAATTCTCCCGAATCGAGCATCTACCATAAGGGGGAGATCCTGTATGGCCTTCAGGTGGCCAGACGATACACACCTTTGAAAGATTGTGTTATAATCGTCGAAGGTTATTTTGACCTGTTGACCCTCCATCAGTACGGCTTGAAACACAGTGTGGCCACTTTAGGAACAGCGCTGACGACACAACATATTCGAACATTAAAACGATATACAAGAAACTTGATTACCGTTTTTGATGCTGACCCGGCAGGGATTCAAGCCAGCCTGCGTTCCCTCCCTCTCTTCTTGGAGGAGGAGGTTTCAGGGAAAACGGTCCTTCTTCCGAAAGGCGAGGATCCAGATAGTTTCTTGAGGAAGGGAAAGGCCGAGGAACTTGAGCGAGGGGTCGCCGAAGCCGTCCCCCTGATCGATTTCTTCTTCGAACACCTGATGAAAACCTATGATGCAAAATCGATTGATGGCAAGGTGAAGATTGCAGAGGATGGGGTGGCTCTCGTTAGTAAAATACCAGATGGGATCCGAAAAGATTTCTATCTAAGAACTTTGGCTGAGCGATTGGACCTCAAGGAGTCGTTATTGCACGAGATGGCACGTCCTTCTTCGAAGAGGCGGGTGAGGGTCGAGGAAGAACTCAAGAGACCCTCCGTTGAGAAGAGTCTCCCAAAATCGGAGGAGATGCTGGTCCGCCTGATGATCCACCACCCCGAATGGATGGTCATCATTTCAAGAGAGGAGATCCTTCAGGAGTTTGAAAATCCTCCCCTCAGAAAGATGGCCGAGCATTTGGTGAGCCTCTATCGAAAAAAGGGGAGGCTCGACATCTCAGAGGCCTTGGGATCCATTGACGAAGGCCTCAAAGGGAAGCTTCGGGAGTTTTCTCTTCAGGAAAGTGGATTGGAAGGAACGGACCAGGAAAAAGTCTTGAGAGACTGTATCCAGAAAATTCGCAAAAAGAAATTAAAGAAGGATGAAAGCGATCTGCTGAAAAGAATCAAAGAAGCCGAGAAGCAGAAAGGTGAAAAAGGACTGGAGGCCCTTCTTCTTCAACGCCAGGAACTGGCGAGGAGGGAGAAAGGCCTTTAGAAAAATGACCCTTCAGAGAGGATGAGGGGGAGGTCGATGGGAAAAGAAGGAAAGATGAAAGAGGTCGAACAACTCATCTCCATGGAGGGAGAGAAAGGATTTCTCTCGTTTGAGGAGAATGAGATTCCTCCCAATGATATCGTCTCCTCGGATCAAATTGACGATGTCCTCATGATGTTTGATGAAATGGATATCGATGTGGTGGAGGACCTCCAGGGGTTGAAGGTGGAGGAAGAGAAGACTCTGGAAAAAGAGGAGGAAGAAGAAGATGAGCTGGAGGTGGAAACATTTGGCCGGGCGACCGATCCGGTGCGAATGTACCTCCGGGAGATGGGATCCGTCTCCCTTCTCACCCGGGAAGGAGAGGTGGAGATCGCCAAGAAAATTGAGAGTGGAAAGAGAGAAGTGCTGAGCGTCGTCTTGAATTGTCCCATGGCTGTGAAGGAGATCATCAATCTGGGAAACGCCCTCAAGGGCGGGAAGATCGAGATCCAAGAAGTGACCAACGAGATCGATGAGGAAGAGACGAGCCCGGAAGAAGAACAGATTCAGAAGAAAAAGATTCTGGAACTCATTGAGAAGATTCGGCGGCTCGATGAGGGACTTCGGAGGCTTCAGAAGAAGAAGGGTGGTTCCAGAAGCAAGATTCAGGAGCAGATGAGAAAGAAACAGATCCAGATTTTGGAATGTTTCAAACAGATGAATCTGAGGGACAGTCAGATTAATAAGATTGTCCAGAAGATGAAGCAGATGCTGGTCCGGGTGGAGAAGGGTGAGAGCGAGATCAAAAAGATCGAGGGGAAACTCAGGGTCTCGGTGAAAGAAGCCCGGGACTATCTGAAGAAGTTGAAGACAAGGAAGCTGAGGGAAAAGACGCTCCATCGGAACCTGAAACTGACGAAGGCTAACCTTCAAGAGGTCGACAGGGCGGCGAAGAATATCCAGAGCAAGATCAATCGGGTGGTGATGGAATGCGGTCTCCCTGCTGAGAAGTTGAGGACTGCCGTGAAGGCCATCATGGAGGGCGAGACCAGGGCCAAAGAGGCCAAGAGTGAACTCGTTAAGGCCAATCTGCGGTTGGTCGTCTCCATCGCGAAGAAATATACCAATCGAGGCCTTCAGTTCTTGGACCTCATCCAGGAAGGGAATATCGGTTTGATGAAAGCCGTGGATAAATTTGAATACCAGCGGGGTTACAAATTCAGTACGTATGCCACTTGGTGGATCCGCCAGGCGATTACACGAGCCATCGCGGATCAGGCTCGAACCATACGGATCCCCGTCCACATGATCGAAACCATCAACAAGTTGATCCGGACATCCAGATATCTCGTCCAGGAAATCGGGAGGGAACCCGCTCCTGAGGAGATCGCGGAGAAGATGGAGATGCCTCTGGAAAAAGTGAGAAAGGTGCTGAAGATTGCCAAAGAGCCCATCTCCCTTGAGACTCCGATCGGCGAGGAAGAGGATAGTCATCTGGGCGATTTTATCGAGGACAAAGGAGTGATTTCCCCTCAGGAGGCTGTCATCAGCTCCAACCTATCTGAGCAGACCCGGAAGGTCCTCTCCACCCTCACTCCCAGGGAGGAGAAGGTCCTGAGGATGCGATTTGGGATTGGAGAGAAATATGATCATACTCTGGAAGAGGTAGGGCAAGATTTCGATGTGACCCGGGAGAGAATCCGACAGATCGAGGCGAAGGCCCTACGAAAATTGAGACATCCCAGCCGGGCCAAGAAATTGAAGGCGTTTGTTGAAGGCTGATATTCAAATGCGGAGTGCGGATTGCGGAATACGGAATGAAACTCCGAGCTTTACGTTACCCTAGGATATGGAATATAATGGAAACAAGGGCCCATAGCTCAGCTGGAAGAGCCACCGGCTCATAACCGGTAGGTCCCTGGTTCGAACCCAGGTGGGCCCATTCGATAGAAAGAGAGAGGGGGTCCATGGACTCCGTGGAAATAAGAGAGAGACGTACTGTACCGTCAGCGGAGAGAAAAAAGAGTGCACCCCCCCCTGGTGCACTCTTTTTATTTGGAGACATCCTTTATCGAAGGAAATAGGAGGGCACCGTTGAAGGATCAACTGGAACTTCTCTGGGAACTTCAAAAGATCGATCTCGACCTTAAGCATATCAAGGAGGAACGGGAGCGGTATCCCAGAGAGACAAAGAAACTGGATGGAAAGATGTCAATCGAAAGGGAGAGGCTTCAGGCAGAAAAAGGGAAGGTCGATCTCTTAGAAAAAGAGCGGAGGGAAAAGGAAAGGCAGCTCAGTTCCTCCCAGGAGAAGATCAAAAAGGCAGAAGGAAGGATGTCTGAGGTGAAGACCAACAAAGAGTATCAGGCCCTCCTCACCGAGATTGAGACCATCAAGGGCGCAAGCAGCCGGGAAGAAGAGGAGATTTTGCAGGTCCTAGAAGAGATCGACGAACTCAAGAAAGATCTTTCAAAAAGAGAGAAAGAAGTGGCGGTCCTGTTGGAGAAGATTGAAGCCGAGAAGAAAATGATTCAGGAGAGGACAGCTCAGGATGAGATCGCCTGGAAAAAGCAGATGGAACGGCGGGAGGTTCTCTCGAAACAGATCGAATCCAAATTAAACAAACTCTACAATACGCTCAAGGAGAAAAGGCAGGGGGTGGGTGTGGTGAACGTGAGACAGGAAACCTGTCAGGGTTGTTTTGTGCACATCCCTCCCCAGATGTTCATCGAGGTCCAGAAGAATAAGGAGATCATTCGATGCCCCAATTGCAATCGGATTCTCTATTTTGAGGGGGAGGGCAAGGCAAAATGAGGGATCGGAGCACGGGGCCATTGCCTGAGAAGGATCTTCAATTAAACCTCTATATCGATGGAGCCTCCAAGGGGAATCCCGGAATGGCGGGAGCCGGAGTTTGGATGACCAACCGGGAAGGGAAAAAACTGCTGGGGATAAGTCGATACCTCGGCCACAAGACCAATAATGAAGCAGAATATTGGGCTCTTCTCATAGGATTGAGAGAGGCGCAACCATGGGGAATGGGTTCAATTCACATCTTCACCGATTCGGAATTGATTGCAAGGCAGGTGAAGGGAGTTTATCGGGTGAAGGATTCAAATTTGAAGGGTCTCCATAAGGAGGTGATGGAAAATCTCAAAGCGTTTTCATCCTTTGAGATTGAATCCATCCCGCGGGAAGAGAATCGAGAAGCAGATCGTTTGGCCAATGAAGCGGTCCGGAGAAAGACTGCAAAGGAAACAGGAAAGGAGGGAAGTCGAAGGAGCACCGATGGTCGCTCCTCATTCCGTCCCGCTTGAGCGGGACGGTTGAGGGGAGGAAAGTCCGAGCTCCACAGGGCAGGGTGGTCCGTAATGCGGACTGTTCCCTGTGACGTGGCGGTGACGCCTATTTCACAGGGGGTAAGGAAAGTGCCACAGAAAGGATACCGCCCTGTGAAATAAGAGCATTGCTAATTTTGCGTGGGACGTGATTAGCTCGATCAACCCACAAGATAAATTAGTTTCATTGCACCTATTTCACAGGGTAAGGGTGAAAAGGTGAGGTAAGAGCTCACCGGTACCCTGAGTGATCGGGGTAGCTGGGTAAACCCCACTCGGAGCAAGACCAAATAGGCCCCGCTTCCCCCCCTGTGAAATAAGAGCATTGCTAATTTTGCGGGGAACGTTTTTAGCTCGATCAACCCGCAAGACAAACCAGTTTGATTGCGCCTATTTCACAGGGGGGATGAGAATCGCCCGTTCAAATTACCCTGGGAAACCGGGGAAGGCGGGGCGGGTAAGGTCGCTTGAGGTCCTGAGCAATCAGGATCCTAGATAAATGACCATCATCCCGATTCCGCCCTGCCGGCAAACCCTGAACCGTGCTGGTGCAGGGCAGGCAGAAGCGGGAGAAGGATACAGAACTCGGCTTATGGTCTCCTTCGACCCATTCCTCTTGTTCAGGTAAAAAAGCAGTATGGAGAAAGAACTTTCCCCTGATTCAAGAAAGCGACGGAATGAACTCCTCATTATCGGGATCATCTCGGTTCTGATCATCATTCTCACCACAATTGAGATGAAGATTCCACAGCGCGGTGGGATGATCCCCATCGGCAACAGCATCATTGTTTTCAGCCTCATCAATATTAACATTATCCTCATTCTCCTCCTCATCTTCTTGGTTATCCGGAATCTGGTCAAACTCATCTTCGAGCGGAAAAGGAAGGTTCTCGGCGCGAAGTTACGGACCAAATTGGTGGTGGCCTTTATCAGCCTTTCTCTGGTCCCAACCATCATTCTCTTCTTTGTGGCGGTGGGTTTCATCACCAACAGTGTGGAACACTGGTTCAAAGTCCAGGTGGAACAATCCCTACAGGGCTCTTTGGAAGTCGTTCAGACCTATTATCGGGATTTCGCAAATAACGCCGTGTCTTCTGCCCAACAGATCGGGAAACATTTCCCTGATCTGGAATCCTTCAAGGGAGGGAAGGACTTAATCCTCTTGAAGAAAGAGCTTGAAGCGAAGCGGAAGGAGTACAACCTCAGCACCCTCGGGATATTTGTAGGAGGAAGGGGGGAGACGGTGAGGGTGGAGGATCCGTCACTGAAAGGCATTTTCTTCTCTCCACCGAAAGATCTCTTGGAGGCAGGGTTTTCAGGAAAAGAGGTCTCCAGAATCTTGCCAGTTGGAGAAGGGGAGGTCATTACGGGGATCGCCCCCATCTTCAATTCTTCAGAAAAGAAGGAGGTCATTGGAGTGGTGGCCGCCTCCCATTTCATCCCCAAAAGCCTGACCACCAAGATGCGTGAGATCTCCCAAGCCTTTGTGGATTACAAACAATTGAAGATCCTAAAGAAGCCCATCAAGACGAGCTACATGATGGCTCTCCTCATGGTCACTCTTCTCATCATTTTCTCGGCCACCTGGTTCGGGTTCCATCTGGCCAAGGACATCACGGTTCCTATTAAAGAGATGGCAGAGGCGACCCATCGGATTGCAACAGGAGACCTCAACTTCCGCATTCAGATGAAGTCTGCAGACGAGATTGGGATGCTTGTCCAGTCCTTCAATCAGATGACGGGCGACCTCCAGGTGAGCCGATATGAATTAGAACAGCGAAAGAAGTATATGGAGATCGTCCTGAAAAATGTGGCGGCTGGAGTGATCTCTGTCGATGATAAGGGAGTGATCACCACCATCAATACTTCTGCGGAGCAGATCCTGGAGATCAAAGGGGAGGATGTCCTGGATAGGAAATTCTTCGAAGTGTTGAGCAAGGAGTATGTGGCACAGATGGAGGAGTTGTTGAACGAGCTTCGATCCTCCAAAAAGGATTCCATTGAAAAACAGCTTACCGGTAGGTTGAAGGGGAAATCGCTCACCCTTTTGATCAATTTGACGAACCTCAAGGATGAGGAGGGAGGGTCCCTCGGTGTCGTGGCCGTTTTCGATGATCTCACTCAAATGATCAAGGCTCAAAGGATGGCTGCCTGGAGAGAGGTGGCTCGTCGAATTGCTCATGAGATTAAGAATCCACTCACGCCCATTCAACTCTCTGCTCAAAGGCTGAGAAAGAGATATCTGGATAAACTTCCGGACGACGGGGCTGTCTTTGATGAGTGTACCAAGACCATCGTGAAACAGGTGGAGGAATTGAAGGGAATGGTCAATGAGTTTTCAAGCTTCGCCCGGATGCCAACCTCCCAGCCCTCGCCCAATCATCTCAACGAGATCATCCGGGAGGCTCTGGTCCTCTTCCAGGAGGCTCATAAGGAAGTCCATTTCATATTTGTTCCTGAGCACCTTCCCATCCTGAATATCGATCGGGATCAGATGAAACGGGTGATGATTAATCTGATTAAAAATAGTCTTACAGCCATTGATGGAGAAGGAGAAATCAAGATCCTAACCAGTTATGATCCGAAGCTTCAGATGGTTCGCCTCGAAGTGAGCGATGACGGCTGCGGGATTCCAGAGGAAGACAAGGGAAGGCTTTTTGAACCCTATTTCTCTACCAGAAAGACCGGCACAGGTTTGGGACTGACCATCGTCAACGCCATCATTGCTGACCACAACGGATATATCAGGGTCCGTGACAACACGCCCAAGGGAACGACCTTCCTGATCGAACTACCCGTCCGCGTTTAAACCCCAGAACGCAGAAAGCAGAAAGCAGAAAGCAGAAAGCAGTTATAAGCGAAGGTCATAGCCGCACCTGCCTGCCGGTAGGCAGGGGCTTTAGCCTGCGCAAGACAAAAAAGG
>CAYMJV010000076.1:1358-12522 GCA_964390545.1 uncultured Syntrophaceae bacterium | reverse complement strand
CTATTTTAGGATAACAGCCTTTTTTATGCACTCATTAAAAAGTGCAAGAGTTTAGCATTTTAGTTGCTATCATTATTTCTGTCAAGCACGTTCTGCACGAACGTCCCCCATCTCACGTACTGGAGAGAAAATCGTTTCGGTCCTCATCGGCCAAGAAGATCCTCCCTCTCTCGATGCCGCGCCCCATGACGTGATGAAGAACACCAGGAGCGTCTAAGCGTGCTGATCTAGGCATGAAACCATTTTAGTTGCTATCATTATTTCTGTCAAGCACGTTCTGCACGAACGTCCCCCATCTCGCATATCTTATTGGACTCGTTTCGTTCCTAATCGTTATTTTTATTGGCTTTCATTTTTCGTAATCTAACAGATATTAGACAGAAAAATAATATTCTGATAGGATAATTCTACCTATCATACATGCCTGATTCTTACCTAACCTGTTAAGACGAAAAAGGTATTCCTTGGGGTAAACCATGGATGTCCGCAATTCCTCCAAAGAGCCTATCCCCTCTTGCCTACCAAAGTATTAGTTACGGACCTTATCCAATCATCTTCTTAAATTCTTCTTCGGTGAGGGTCTTAATTCCTAATTCCTTAGCCTTATCGAATTTAGAGCCTGGGTCTTCGCCAAAAACCACGAAATCCACCTTCTTTGAGACAGTCGAGACCGTCATTCCGCCTAGGGACTCCACAATATTTCGAGCCTCGTCTCTTCCTAAAGACTTAAGGGCTCCGGTGAACATAAAAGTTTTGCCTGCCAACTTCGCCTTTCCCTTCACTTTCGGTTCGATGACGGTCACCCCAGCCTTCTTCAGCCGTTCGATGGATTCCTTATTCTTCTTGTCTCTAAAAAATTGGTACACACTTGCCGACACTTCGGGACCTATGCCTTCTACCTCCCTGAGGGTTTCTTCTGAAAGGTGGAAGAAATCGTCCAACCGTGAGAAACGACGAGCCAGGTCTTCTGCAGTGGTCTCGCCCACGTGACGGATGCCCAGGGCGTAGAGAAACTTTGATAAGGGTTTGGTCTTGCTCGCCTCGATAGCATCAATGATATTCTGGGCTGATTTATCTGCCATCCGTTCAAGTTCGATGAGTTGTTCTTTTTCGATATAGTAAATGTCAGCCACATCCTTGATTAAACCCTTATCCACCAACTGATCGATTAATTTGACACCGAGGCCCTCGATATCCATAGCCCGCTTGGAGGCGAAGTGTTTGATGCGGCCTTTCAGTTGAGCAGGGCAATCGAGACCGATGCAACGGTGGATTGCCTCTTCTTTGATCACCTCGGCACCACAGACCGGACATTTCGACGGAATCCTGAACTTCTTCTCTTTTCCTGTCCGTTTTGATTCGATGACCTGGACGACTTCAGGAATCACATCTCCTGCCCTCTGAATAACAACTGTGTCGCCAATTCTCACATCCTTCTTATCGATCTCATCCTGATTGTGGAGTGTCGCACGGCTGACCTCCACACCGCCCACTTTCACAGGCTCCATCACAGCCACGGGGGTGAGGGCACCGGTCCTTCCAACCTGGACGATGATATCCTGTATCTTTGTGGTCTCCTGTTTGGGCTGGAATTTAAAGGCCAGGGCCCAACGCGGGCTTCGAGAGATTTCACCCAACCTCGTCTGAAGATCGAGCTGATTGACCTTAATCACAATCCCATCAATCTCATAAGGGAGCTTTTCCCTCTTCTCGTTCACTTCGTTATAATATTCGATCACATCCTCGATATGTTTACATCTCTGAATGTTTGGGTTGATCCTCAGGCCCCATTTTGACAGGGTCTGCAGTATCTCCCAATGGGTTTTAAATGTCCGACCTCTCACCTCACCGATCCCATAACAATAGATTTCGAGAGGGCGCTCTGCGGTGATCTTTGAGTCGAGTTGCCGAACCGAACCAGCTGCTGCATTTCTCGGGTTAGCAAAGAGAGGTTCCCCCAACTCCTCGCGCTTTTGGTTGAATTCCCTGAACCTTTTGAGTTGCATGATCACCTCACCCCGAACCTCCAATCGTTCCGGGACCGAGATTTCCTTTCGAATCAGTTGAAGAGGGATGGTCTTGAGGGTACGAAGGTTCTGGGTGATGTTTTCCCCATTCACGCCATCGCCACGGGTTGAGCCAACAACGAACTGGCCCCTTTCGTAAACGAGTTCAACTGCCAGGCCGTCGAGCTTCGGCTCTGTCACATACTCAATGTCGGAAGAGGTTCCCAGAAATTTCTTCACCCGCTTATCAAATTCTTTTGCCTCGGTTTCATCGAAGGCATTGGCGAGGCTGAGCATGGGGATGGTGTGTCTGACGATTTCGAATTCTTCCAAGGGAGGAGCCCCGACCCTCTGGGTGGGTGAGTTCGGGGTGCGAAGTTCGGGATGCTGCTCCTCCAGTTTCTCCAACTCCCTCATCAGACGGTCATACTGGGCATCGGAGATCTCAGGCTGGTCGAGGATGTAATAACGGTAATTATGATATTCAATCTCTTCCCGGAGCTTTTCCACTCTTTTTCGAATCGCTTCCGTTACCATTTCTGACCTCGAAACCATTTTAGACAGGTTGCATAGCCTTGTCAAATTGAATGGGGGGAAGAGGGAACCGCCTCAATTATATGTACGATTCTATCGTCTCGGCAGGGATATCTCCGAAAATCTTAGAATGCGGATTGCACTGATATCCACGACGTTAGGTCAAGGTTCACCGACAGAATACAGTCGTGAAAGAGCTGGATGAAAGGCTGAACAGCTAAAGGGAGAAGATAAGGTTGCCGCTCTAAGATTTTCTCCGACATCCCTGCCGATCCTATCTCACACACTGGAACAGAGATATTATAAAAGAAAGTGGAAAATTTTGCCTAAAAAATAGGCAGCCAAAATTTCTAAGAACTAAATGTAGGGTGGAGGGAAAGCTTCTGAGGTATATATTGGGTTTGGGATAACTCAAGGAAAAAATTGGATTAAGTATAAAATTTTACTTGACAAAGTAAAAGGTTTCGGTATATTTTCGTCCCTAAGTGGTAAAAAGTGGGGAAGAGTGGTACAGTAGACCCAAAAAGGGGGATGAAACGATGTTCAGGGGTAGGTATGAGCACACCATAGACTCCAAGGGCCGCATCAGCATTCCTGCCAAATTCAAAGAGATCCTCAGCGAGCAATATGATAATCGGCTTGTGATCTCAAATTACGATCACTGCCTGGTTGCCTTCCCATACCAGGAGTGGGCTGTGATTGAAAAGGACATGGAAAACCTTCCTCCTTTGGGGAAGGAGACAAGAACCTTCTTGAGGTTTTTTTATTCGAGCGGAATCGATTGTGCCGTCGACAGACAGGGAAGACTCCTTATCCCTCAGTCCTTAAGGGATTATGCAAATCTTCAAAAGGATGTTGTATTGGTCGGTGGGGGAAAGTTGATTGAGATATGGAATAAGGAACGCTGGGAGGAGGCATTTCGCAAGTCTCAGGATGGTTTTGATCAGGTGACCGATACGCTTATCAATTTAGGTTTTTGGAAACCCAAATAAAGGTCGATGGGATCTCAACACATCCCCGTTCTGGTTGAAGAAGTGATGAATCTCTTAAGATGTGAGGCTCATAAGACCTATGTGGATGCCACCGTAGGGGGTGGCGGACATGCCCTGGAGATTTTAAAACGAGCTTCACCGGATGGAATCGTCATTGGGATCGATTGGGATGAAGAGGCGATTGCGGAAGCCAAAGGGGCATTGGCGCCCTTTGGTGATCGGATAAAGATCCTTCGAGAAAATTTCGTCCGCCTGCCTGATCTACTAGAAGCATTGAATATTTCGGAGGTGGATGGGATTTTAGTCGATTTAGGTCTATCTTCCCTGCAATTAGAGAAAAAGGAGAGAGGGTTCAGTCTGAAAGGGGAGGGCCCTCTGGATATGAGAATGGATCAACGGATCAATCGGACAGCCGCCGATCTGCTCGATGGCCTCTCCTTCGAGGAACTGGAATCTACCCTCCGGGAATTTGGGGAGGAAAGGTGGGCTAAGCGAATTGCACAAGCCATCCTTCAGGAGAGAGAGAAAAAGCCTGTCGGGACAACCCAGGAATTGAGACAGATCGTCCATCGGGCCATTCCAAGGCGGTTTCATTCTCGGAAGATTGATCCAGCCACTCGAACGTTTCAAGCCTTCCGCATCCGCGTGAATGAGGAGCTGGAAAATTTGAGAAGGGTTTTGGAGACGGGATGGACATTCTTGAAAAGGGGAGGAAGGATATGCGTCATCTCTTTCCATTCCCTCGAAGACCGGATGGTCAAAGAGACCTTTCGAAGACTGGACAGGGATGGGATGATGCGGCGGATTACGAAAAAACCAATCACGCCTTCGGAGGAGGAGAAACAGCGGAACCCGCGATCCCGCAGCGCGAAATTGAGATGTGCGGAGAGGGTGTGAGGAGAACCAGATGGCAAAAGCCATGGATAGAAATGGAGATCGAATCCTCTGGACGGATAAAGGGTCGAAGACAAAGAAGAAGGCCATCGGCATCAAATCGAACCTCCTTCTCCTTTTTACCTTTCTCCTGCTCTTTCTCATCGGAGGGTCTCTTTTTTATGTGTGGTCGAGAATTCAGGTGATCCAGCTGGGATATGAGATTTCGAATGTCTTGAAAGTGGAGAGGGCCCTGACGGAAGAGAACAAAAAATTGCGTGTAGAGATTGCCACGCTCAAATCCTATGCCCGGATTGAGAAATTAGCCGTGGAAGAATTGAGAATGGCCAAACCCAAGCCCGAGCAGGTGATCGTGATCCGATGAAGGCAAAATCGATCAATTGGTTTAAGGTCAGGATCATCCTCATTTCGTGCCTCCTCTTCGTTGGCTTTGCCTTAGTCGTAGGAAGAATGTTTCAGCTTCAGGTGCTGAAGAAGGAGCAACTCTACACACTGGCTGCCCAGCAGCATCATATTCAGATTCCTCTCGTTCCAAAGCGAGGAGTCATTTACGACCGAAAGGACAATGAGCTCGCCGTGAGCATCGAGGTCGATTCCGTCTATGCCGATTCCAAAAAGGTCTTGGATGCGGAAAAGGCAGCCAGAGACCTGGCCTCCATCCTCCAAATCGATCGTGAGGAGTTGAAACAAAAATTGAGGGGTCGTAAGTCCTTCGAATGGGTCCAGAGAAAAATTTCTCCAAAGGAAACGGGTGAGATCAAAGCGCTTCGCCTTGCCGGAATTCACATGTTAAAGGAGAACCGGAGATTCTATCCAAACAGTCAGCTGGCGGCCCATGTCGTTGGCTTTGTGGGACTTGATTCAAAAGGTCTGGAGGGGGTGGAATTTCAGTACGATTCGATGCTCAACGGAAATCATCATGTTTGGACCCTATCAAGAGATGCCCTGGGTCGTGAGCTGGTGATGGGGGATGCCGTTCCAAAAATGGAGGACCATTACCGGAACATCTTTCTCACCCTGGATAAGAATCTTCAGTATGTGGTCGAGGCGGAACTGAATCGGGCAGTGCAGAAGTGGGGAGCCAAGGGAGGAATGGCTATCGCCATGGAGCCTCGTACCGGGAGAATCCTGGCCATGGCCTCGAACCCCATTTTCAATCCAAACCAATACTACCAATACCGATCGAAAAGCTGGAGGAATCGAGCGGTCTCCGATAACTTTGAACCTGGATCGCTTTTTAAAACCTTCCTTGCGGCTGCGGCATTAGAAGAGAAGATCGTCCGGCCTTCGGATTCCTTCTATTGTGAGAATGGTTCGTATAAAGTTTATGACCGAACCATCCATGACCAGACGAAGCATGGCTGGCTGACGTTTCAGCAGATCATCAAATATTCGAGTAACATTGGAGCTTCGAAGGTCGCCGAGAAGATGGGGAAGGAGCGTCTCTACCAATACATCTGCGCCTTCGGGTTTGGAGAGAAGACGAGGGTGGGCCTTCCAGGGGAGGGGAAGGGGATTGTGCACCATCCAAGATACTGGCCTCCGGTGGTTCTGGACACGATCTCCTTTGGTCAGGGGATTTCGGTTACGGGGGTGCAACTCGTGACGGCCCTGTCAGCCATTGCCAATGGAGGAGTCCTGATGAAGCCCTATCTGGTGGAGAAAATTACGAACGAGAAGGAAGAGGTGATCGAATCCTTTCAACCGGAAATGGTCCGAAGAGTGATTTCAGAAGAGACCGCCAAGAAAGCGGTCGGCCTGCTCAAAGGGGCGACCGAGAAGGGTGGGACAGGGGAAGGAGCTGTGCCGGTAGGATATGAAGTAGCCGGAAAGACAGGGACGGCCCAGAAGGTAGAGTCCCTCTTCAAAGAATATTCTGAGGATCGCACCAACGCCGGATTTATGGGTTTTGTGCCTCCAGAGGATCCGAAGATCGTCCTTTTGGTCGTCATTGATGAACCTCAAGGATCGAATACAGGGGGCGTGGTGGCAGCTCCCGTGTTTAAAGCGATCATGGAGAAGGTGCTCCCCTATCTCAATGTGCATCCAAAGGGAACGCTAATGGTGAAGAACACGGCTGATTTCTATTCGAAAAAAGAGGCCTCCTGGAGTGAACCGACGATCGATGGGGTAAAAGTAGGGAAGGGCGCGGAGAAGGCCGTGATGCCCGACCTCACCGGATTGCCGATGCGCAAGGCACTGAGCCGTATTGAGGGAAAAGGGCTGATTATAAAATTCTCGGGAAATGGAAAGGTTGTGGAGCAGACTCCCCGGCCGGGGACAGTGATTGAGAAGGGGGATATCTGTTATCTGAAATTTCAGTCTACCATATAAAATTAAATAGGCAGTCACCTTTCGCAATGAAAACAGGGTTGCCGAAAGCGAAATGGTTTAGCGGATTCCTGAGAAACCCTAAATCACTGTCACTCCCGCGAAAGCGGGAGTCCAGAAAAGCTTGGAAGGACTGGATTCCTGCTTCCGCAGGAATGACAAAATGGAAATAGGTTTTGAATTTTAATGCCCCGCAGCTTTGCTGCGGGGCAGTTTACTTACCAACAATGCACTTATGGAACTGAGGAAGCTTTTGGAAGGCATTGAGATCAAGAAATTAGCTGGGGATCCTCTTCAAGAGATCAAGGGAATTGCCTACCACTCAAAGAGGGTGGAGAGAGGTTTTCTCTTCGCGGCGATCCGGGGATTGGAATTTGACGGGCATCAATTTATCGAGGAAGCGGTCGAAAGAGGGGCGCAGGCTGTTCTTCTGGAGGAGGAGCGGGAGCTTCCCAGCCGGACGACGATCTTCGTTCAAAATAGCCGACAGGCCCTGGCAAAGGCTGCCTCAAACTTTTTCGGAAACCCATCCTCCAAGGTCAAACTCGTCGGCATTACTGGAACGAATGGAAAAACAACCACCACCTATCTTCTGGAATCGATCTTCAAGAAGGCAGGATATTCAGTGGGCGTCATCGGAACGATCAACTATCGGTATGGACAAAAGGTGACCCGAGCCTCCAACACCACTCCAGAATCTTTAGATCTTCAGAGAATCCTGTGGGAGATGGTGAACGAGGGGATCTCTCATATCATCATGGAGGTTTCCTCCCACGGACTCGATCTCGATCGGGTTTTTGGGTGCCAGTTCAACCATGTCATCTTCACCAATTTTACGTCGGACCATCTCGATTATCATAAGACCCTCGCGCATTATTTTGAGAGCAAGAGGAAGCTTTTTTCGGAATCCTTGATGCAGAGTCAGAAGCGGGGGCGATTCGCCGTGACGAACTCTGACGATCCCCGGGGAGAAGAGATGGTGAAAGGGATTGATCTTCCTGTGATCCGTTACGGAATGGGTCCATCCTGTGATGTCACGGCAGATCAGATGGTTTCCACGTTTGATGGCCTCTCCTGTCGTCTGAAGACGCCCAAGGGAGAATTTTCGGTCCATTCGACTTTGATGGGCCGATATAACCTCTACAACATCATGGCTGCCGTCGCAACAAGCATCGGAATGGGCATCCCTTTGAAAACCATTAAGGACGGAGTGGAAGCTTTAGAAGGGGTTTCCGGCCGGTTTGAAAAAGTGGAGAACCGGAAAGGAATTCATATCATTGTGGATTACGCCCACACACACGACGCCCTGGAGCGAGTCCTTTTGGGAATCAGGAACATTCAGGAGGATGGAAAGATCATCACCGTCTTTGGCTGTGGAGGAGACCGGGATCGAACCAAAAGGCCTTTGATGGGAGCGGTGGCTGGGAAATATAGCGATCTGGCCATTCTCACCTCCGACAATCCGAGGACAGAAGATCCTCGGGCCATCATGGACGAGGTGGAGAAAGGATTCAAATCCCTTCCGCTGGAGGAATGGCATTGGAATGAAATGGGGGCGTGGAGATCAAAGAAAGGGTATCTGAAAGTCTTGGACCGAAGGGAGGCTATCCGGATGGCGATCCACCTCGCTGAACCTCTGGATACGGTGCTCATCGCTGGCAAAGGTCATGAGGATTATCAAATCATCGGGAAACAAACATTTCCTTTTGATGACCGCATGGAGGCTCAAAAGGCCCTGGAGAAAAGATGACCTTCGTCCTTGAAGAGATTTTGAAGGCAACGGGAGGAAGGCTCCTCCAAGGGGAGGAGAAGACCTCCTTTCGGGGAATCTCAACCGATTCGAGAACGGTTGCCGAAGGGGAACTCTTCATCGCCCTGAAAGGAGAGCGCTTCGATGGCCATCATTTTGCGATCGAGGCGCTTAAGAAGAGGGCGGGAGGAGTGATCATCGAGGAGGATAAGGTTCGGGACATTCGCTGGAATGGGTATCGCCCAAGTGCGGTGATCGCTGTGAGGGATGCGCTTCATGCCCTGGGAGATATTGCCCGGGAGAGAAGGCGTAAATTTGGGACCCCAGTGGTAGCGTTAACCGGAAGCAACGGGAAGACGACCACAAAGGAGATGATCTCCGCCTGCCTCGAGACGACTTTTCCCGTTCTCAAAACGAAGGGAAATCTGAATAACCTCATCGGCCTCCCCCTCACCCTGCTGAACCTTACCGAACAGGAGAGAATCGTGGTGCTCGAGATGGGAATGAATGTGCCGGGTGAGATCCGGAGGCTGACCGAGATCGCAGAGCCCGATGTCGGGTTGATCACCAATATCGAGAGGGTTCATCTCGAGGGCATGGGAAGCCTGGAGAGGGTCAGGGAAGAAAAGGGAGAGCTCTTCCGAAGGATGAGGCAGGATGGGACCATTCTGGTAAATCAAGACGATCCAAGGGTCATCGATCTGACCAGCGAATTTCGCGGTCAAAAGATCACCTTTGGGATAAACCATCCAGCAGAGGTGATGGCTAAGGAGATTCGGCTCCATGGAGCCGGGGGAACTTCCTTCACCCTGATGATGGAGGGAGTAACCATGGGGATCACTCTTCCCTTTTTGGGAGGACATTTCGTCCCGAATGCCCTCTCCGCCATTGCTTCAGCCAGTCTCTTTGGAATCGAATTGGAAAAGGTGAAGGAGGCTCTGGAGCATCTTTCACCTTTTCCAATGAGAATGGAAGTCCTGCGCCCTAAAGAGGGAGTCACGCTGATCAACGATGCCTACAATGCCAATCCAAGATCGATGGAACTGGCCCTGGAGATCCTTTCGGAGATGAAAGGAAGGGGCAGGGGCATTGCGGTGCTGGGCGATATGCTGGAACTTGGAGAATATTCCGTGGAAGCTCATCAGCTCATCGGAAAGCGAGTTGGGGAGCTTTCCATCGATTTTCTTCTCGCTTTGGGCGAGGAGGCACCCGTTCTCGTTGAATCGGCGATGCGTCATGGATTGGATTCGGAGAAAGCAAGAATTGTAGAGAGCCATAGGGAAGCCATTTCTATATTGAAAAAGATGGTCCGGGATGGAGATTGGATTCTGGTCAAAGGTTCGAGAAGAATGGGAATGGAGAAAATCGCTGAAGGTCTGATGGAAAGGAGGGTTTGAAAGGATGTTTTACCATCTCCTCTATCCGCTCCATGAATATTTCTCCTTCTTCAATGTCTTTCGATACATCACCTTCAGAACGATCTATGCCATTCTGACCGGTCTTCTCATCAGTTTCGTTATCGGGCCATGGCTGATTAAGAAGTTGAAAGCCTTTCAGATTCAACAGGTGGTGAGGGAGGACGTTCCCTCCCGGCACATGGAGAAGAACGGAACGCCCACCATGGGGGGGGGTCTCATTCTGGCAGCCATCCTCATCCCAACGCTTCTCTGGTCCGACCTGACCAATCGGTATACCTGGGTGGTTCTGTTGACCGCGTTGGGATTCGGTGGTTTAGGATTTCTGGACGATTTTAGGAAGATGCGCGATCGTAAGGGGATCGGCATCAAAGCTCGATATAAGTTTCCCATTCAAGTCATGATGGCTCTTGTGATCAGCCTGATCCTCTTTTACCCCTTTGACCACGACTCCAGGCTGATCTTTCCGTTCTTCAAGAAGGTGATGCCGGACCTTGGAAACTGGTACATCCTCTTTGCGGTCCTCGTCATTGTGGGTACCGCGAATGCAGTCAATCTGACGGATGGACTGGATGGATTGGCGATCGGGCCAGTGCTCATTGCAAGCGGGACCTTCATGCTCTTCTGTTATCTTGCGGGTAACTTCCGATTTGCCAGTTACCTTCAGATTCCCTTTATCAAAGGGAGTGCAGAATTGACCATCCTCTGTGGTGCCATGGTCGGTTCAGGCCTGGGTTTTCTTTGGTTCAATACCTATCCCGCTCAGGTCTTTATGGGCGATGTGGGGTCCTTGTCTCTGGGGGCTGCCCTGGGGGCGATCGCTGTGATCACCAAGCAGGAGTTCCTTCTTGTCATTGTAGGCGGGATCTTTGTCATGGAAGCCCTCTCGGTCATCATTCAGGTCGTCTCTTATCAGCTGCGCAAGAAGCGAGTCTTCCGAATGGCACCGATTCACCACCATTTTGAATTGAAAGGTTGGGCCGAGCCCAAGATCATCGTCCGGTTCTGGATCATCGGCATCATCCTGGGATTGATTGCGATGAGCACATTAAAATTAAGGTAATCCCCCCTTGCCCCCCTTTAGAAAAGGGGGGGTGGGGGGATTTGATGAAATGATGGCAAAAGAAATTGCTCTCAACGGAAGAAAAGTTTTGGTGGTGGGGCTGGCTCGGACAGGACTGGCGACGGTCGCCTTCCTCAAAGCCAAGGGTTCGATCGTCAGCACCACAGAGATGAAACCGA
>CAYMJV010000076.1:0-1258 GCA_964390545.1 uncultured Syntrophaceae bacterium | reverse complement strand
GTCGCCTTCCTCAAAGCCAAGGGTTCGATCGTCAGCACCACAGAGATGAAACCGAAGGAAGAGATGGGAGAGGTGATTCAGGAACTGGAAGGGATGAGGCTCTCCCAAATGGAGTGGGGTGGCCACCAGTCCAGAACCTTTCTCAGCCAGGATCTCATTGTGGTCAGTCCAGGAGTTGATCTCAAGATTGATCCCATTCAGAAAGCTCTGACGAAAGGGATTCAGGTGATCAGCGAGGTTGAACTTGCCTGCCGGTTTATCCAAATTCCTATCATCGCTGTGACGGGAACGAATGGAAAGACCACCACCACCCACCTCATCGGTGAGATGCTCAAGGAGGAGGGAAAGAGGGTTGGCGTGGGAGGCAATGTGGGGGAACCCTTGATCCTTTTCACAGAGGGAGGCGATCGATGGGAGGTGCTGGTGGTGGAGATCTCCAGTTTTCAACTCGAGGCCATCGAAGACTTCCGGCCCAGAATCTCTGTGCTCTTGAATATTACCGAAGACCACCTCGATCGTTACACGAGTTATGAAGAATATATTGAGGCGAAAGCAAGAATTTTTATGAATCAAAACTCAAGGGATGTGGCCATTCTCAATGGGGACGACCCAATCGTCACAGGCCTTGGGAAAGGGGTCAAGGCAAAGAAGATCCTATTCAGTTTAAAAGAAAGATTGCGAGAGGGCGCCTTCTCGAACAGCGGGGAGATCATCCTCAGGCTCAAAGGGAAAGAGGAGAGCTACTCCCTGGCGAAGGCTCCCCTGAAAGGCGTTCACAACGTGGAGAATATGATGGCGGCCCTCACCGCAGCCAAAATTTACGGTGCTTCGAAGAGAGCGATGGAGATTGCCCTCGATCGTTTTGAAGGTCTTGAACATCGCCTTGAATTCGTTCGGGAGATTGATGGGGTTCGGTTCTTTAATGATTCGAAGGGGACGAATGTAGGCTCCGTGGTCAAGTCTCTTCAAAGTTTTTCAGATCCCGTCATCCTGATTGCAGGGGGAAAGGACAAAAACGGAGAGTTGAGCCCCCTTCGAGACCCGATCAAGGAAAAGGTCAAACGGCTAATCCTCATTGGAGAGGCAAAGGAGCGAATGGACCGGGAGCTAGGAGGTTTGACGGATACGACCATGACGAAGACTCTGGAGGAAGCAGTCCTCCTTGCTTATCATACGGCGAAGAGAGGAGATGTGGTTCTTCTCTCACCCGCCTGCTCAAGCTTCGATATGTTTAAAGATTACAAAGAAAGGGGAAAGG
>CAYMJV010000075.1:0-13447 GCA_964390545.1 uncultured Syntrophaceae bacterium | reverse complement strand
CTGCCTGCACGACCTACCTACGCCCGCCGAAGCGCGGGCTTCGCGTAGGCGGGAGTGTTTCGGCGAAGGCAGGTTGCCCTTAAAAAGGGGAGGACTTCGGCGTGAGCTCAGTCGAACGCCAAAGCCTCCCCTACCCTCTTTTAAATTTTGAAGAATAACAGAATGTTCGGATACCCATCATTCCATTATTCCACTATTCCAAACTGTTTTACTTCTATTTGATAAGCTCCTTATGTTTCTCAGCAATCTCCTTCCGGAAATAGGAGTTTACTTCCTCGATCCTCTTCTTTGGCCCGGCGATCTTGTCGTCGTAGACATTTCCCACCTCAATATCGAAGAAGGATCTCATCCCTCCTGTAAATTGAACAGCCTTCTCCTGGTTCGACCCCGGTGGACCCTGGACCTTAAATTTTGGAGTAATAGGATAAAGTCCCAATCCCGCAAAGAGCTTTTGGCCCTCCTCCGTTAAAAGGAACTCGATAAAGGCATGGGCTGCTTTCGGATGGGGTGCACCCTTCAGTACGGCCATCGGCTCAGGTGTGACATAGGCATTTTTAGGGTAGACATACATCACATCATATCCACCCAAGACCTCGGCAAAGGCCATATAGCTCGGCACAGCATACCCCACAGCGAATTCACCTTTGGCTACGACACTAGGAACGTCACGGGAACGGGCTGTAAAAATCCCGGTGTTAGCTGCCAATTTCTTCAACCACTCCCATCCTTTCTCCCATCCGTACATTGCGAGAATTACCTCATAAGAAGCATGGCTTGAGCTTGACCTATCAGGAGTACATTGAGCAATCGTTCCCTTCAGTTTCGGGTTGAGCAGGTCATCCCAATCCTTGATTGTGACACCCAGGCGCTGCAGCAGTTTCGGCTGATAGATAAGGCCGTAGGGTTCAAGGGTCGTCCCAACCCAGAATTTTTTGTCATCTTTCAGAGGCAAGCCTATCGGTTTCCCGATTGTGGCAGGAATCTCATCCCACATCTTTTGTGGTACCTTTACTTGTTCCAGGAGGCCCTCTATGGCCAAGTTATCAAAAAGTGTTCCTTCACCACCCCAGAAAACATCTGCCTGGGGTTTACCCCTCCACTCCAGGATCTGCCCGTAAGCCACGGGTGTTCCTTGAGGCATGGCACTCGTCTTCAGGTCAACGTTCCATTTTTTCTTGACATAGGCAGCAAATGCCTTCAGGGCCGGGTCATGGACATCCTTGGATACAGGGGTGATGAGATAAAACTCATTTTCAATCGGCTGCGGACTCGCTATCCCCCCAAAACAGAGAAACCCCATCAATAACACAGTCAATACAATTATTATGCGTCTCATTCTTGTTCCTCCTCTCTTTTTCTCTTTAAAATTCATCTTATCCCATTTGCCACCCTTCCATCAAGAATTTTTTTAGAACCTTTTTCCCCCTTCTCACCCCCTTTTAATCGCACTTACTCCAAAATTTCGTTTTAATCATATCGATGAACTGAAGTGATGTCAACCCAAAATCTGAAAGAGGTAGAATGAGTTATCAGATTGACAAACCTTCTTCCCTGTTAGTATAAAGAATGAGAGAAGGTTGAGATTATTTCAGATCAAATTCTTGATAAGGAGGTCTTGGTATGAAAAAATCTATTTTGCTGTTGGTTGTAGGTCTGTTTTTTATTCTGTTCACCTTTAAAGGAGGATATTCTGCTGAAAATCTGAACGCTTACTCTATTTGGCCAGAGAATTGGGCACGGCCTATGTTTGAGGAGTTTGAAAAGGCGACAGGGATCCATGTCAACTTCCTTCGATTTTCGTCAGGAGAGGCCTTAGTCAGGATCATCGCTGAGAAGAACAACCCCCGTGTCGATGTTCTCTTCGGCGGTCCTGTCGAAACCCATATCGCTGGTATCAAAGAGGGAATATTCGAACCTTATAAACCCCCAACCTTTGGTGCATTAGCACCCAGGTTCAAAGACCCTGAGGGATATTGGGTTGGAATTGCTGACGACCCTCTTGTCTTTATGAGTAATAACAAATTTCTAAAAGAAAAGAACCTGAATCCTCCAACCTCCTGGAACGACCTCCTCAGTCCTGCTTACAAGGGGATGATCCAGATGGCTGATGCAAGAACCTCGGGAACGGCTGTCACCCGTATCTTCTCCGTGATCGAAGTTTTTGGCCGTGATGAAAACAAGGCTTTTGAATACATGAAGAAGCTTCGCCAAAATGTTCAGGTCTACACAAAGAGCGGAGGCGGTGGGACCATTCCGGTTGGCCTGGGTCAGGCGGGTGCAGGGATCTTCTTCATTGTAGATGCTCTTAAAACCAAGCAGGAAGGCTACGATGTGGTGATCTCTTTCCCAAAGGAAGGGATCGGTACCTCTGTTGAAGCTATTGCCTTGCTGAAAGGGGCAAAGAATCCAGCCCTCGGGAAGAAATTGATTGACTGGTCAACCACCCCGGCAATGCAGAACCTTTATGCAAAATACAAGATCAATTTTGTTCCTGCTCACCCGGAGGTAATGACTGAACCAAGCCTTGCAGAGGTTTTGAAGGGAGCCAAAATATTCCCTATTGATGAGGCATGGGCAGGTCAAAATCGTAAAAAGGTTGTGGAGCGCTGGGTGAATGAGGTTCTGCCATAACCGTTGAATGATTTAAAAAGGAGGGGGATCCATTGATTTGCGGTATCCCCCTTTTTGCTTTGAGATGGTTCAATCTGAATGTTGCAGAAAATTAACCGGTGAAGTAGGGGAGCCCCTCTGCGGGCTCCCAAATGAGGCGGCCACAGAGAGCCGCCCCTACAAAATATAACCATAGATCTATTTTTATCATTCGTGGGTGGCGCACCCGTCATGGGCAATGACTTAGAAACGGTGTAAGATGCCTGCTTCTACAGTCGAACTCAATGCAAGTGATCGCTTTCGTAAATTGCTGAGAGACCCTGTTCTTCTCATCAGCCTTATCATCTTATGGAGCCTCCTCAGCCTCTTCATTCTCGTTCCGCTTATCTGGCTGTTCATGAGGACATTCGAGGAAGGTGGCCGGTTTACACTTGCCAATATCATCAGTATCCTTGCAGACCCGAATCAGCGTCAAGCCCTCTGGAACAGTCTTCTTCTGGGTTCCCTGGTCGGACTCTGTGGAACACTCCTCGGCTTTCTCTTCGCCTTCACAGCTGTCCGTACCAATCTTTCAAAGGCCTGGATTCTTTTCCTCGATTGCGCAATCATTCTTCCGCTCATCTCCCCTCCTTTCACCACGGCCATCGCCATGATTTTTTCTTTTGGGCCAAGAGGTCTGATCACTTATGATCTCTTGGGAATTAAGAATTTCACTGCTTACGGCCTTCACAGTACCCTCTTCTCTGAAACGATCACCTACTTCCCAATCGCTTACCTCACACTCAAGGCGATCATCGCAGGCATCGATCCCAATATTGAAGATATGGCCTTCAGCCTGGGAAGCTCTCGCTGGAGAGTTTTCTGGACCGTGACCTTGCCTCTTACCGTTCCTGGACTGGCCAATTCCTTTCTTTTGCTCTTCGCTGCTTCCCTTGCGGATTTTGCCACACCCCTGATCCTTGCCGGAAACAGTTTCCCCATCTTGCCCACCCAGGCTTACCTCCAGATCACCGGACTTTTTGATATGAAGGGAGGGGCTGTCCTATCCTTTTTGCTCCTCATCCCTGCCTTCTTGGTCTTTCTCCTTCAACGTTTCTGGGTCAGCCGCAAATATTATGTCACCATCTCAGGAAAGGTCGGTGCCAAGACCCAGATCAAAAGTGTTCTGCCCTGGGCAAAGTATTTTCTTCTCGGTCTGTGTCTCTTCATTTCAGCCTTCATCCTATATTTTTATGTCCTCCTCTTTTATGCTTCTATCGTTCACGCCTTTGGCGCAAACTTCCAGTTGACATGGAAACATTACCGGGTTGTCTTTACCGAAGGTCTTAAGGCCATTAGAGATACACTCATCATCGCTGGGGCTGGGATGCCGCTCGGAGGGATTTATGGCGTAATCCTGGGTTATCTTGTCTCCAAAAAGGTCTTCCCTTCCCGTCAAGCCATGGAGATCGTTTCAATGATCAATTATGCCTTGCCTGGAACGATTGTCGGCATTGCCTATCTCTTGTTTTTTAATGATCCTCCCATTATGCTCACCGGAACCGCCATCATCATCATTGCCTGTTATGTGTTCCGATATGGTCCCACTGGAATCCGGACAACTGTGGCCATCCTTCAGCAGATTGACCCAAGCATTGAGGAGGCCTCGGCGAGTCTTGGGGCTGGCTCTGGCACCACATTCCGGCGCATTACCATGCCCCTCATTCTACCGGCATTCTTTGCCGGTTTGGGAGTCGTCTTTATCCGGTCGATGACCGCCATCAGTGCCACGATCTTTTTGATCTCAATTAACTGGACCCTCATTACCGTCCGTATCCTTGAGAAGATGACAGAACTGGAATTAGGGGTGGCTGCGGCCTTCTCCATTTTAGTTGTCCTCATCGTATTCGTCGTCATTACGGCCATCAGCCTCTTCCTTCGACTCTTCCGGCAACCCGGAGCGCCTGAGATGGCCAATATCCTTGGAGGATGATGTGGAAGCGGTCAGCATCCGCCTCGAAAATATCTCTAAAACGTTCATCCATCGGATTAAAGGGAAGGTCTCCGCAGTAGATCAAGTCAGTCTTTTCGTTGAGCCTGGAGAGTTCTTGACACTGCTTGGCCCGTCCGGCTGCGGCAAAACGACAACCCTCCGCATGGTGGCTGGTTTCGAGCGGCCGGACCGTGGACGTATCTATATCGGAGAAGAGGACGTGACGGACCTGATGGCTAACCAGCGAAACATCGGATTCGTCTTCCAGAATTATGCCCTCTTCCCTCACCTCTCTGTATTTGAAAATGTGGCGTATGGTTTAAGGGTCAAGGGAATGTCCAAGGCAGAGATAGAAAATTCGGGAGACCAAGTCATTAAGCTTGTCGGGTTGAAGGGTTATGAACGCCAATTTCCCCATCAACTCTCAGGAGGGGAGCAACAGCGGGTCGCTTTGGCAAGGGCTGTCGTGATCCAGCCGCAAGTACTTCTTTTCGATGAGCCCCTTTCCAACCTCGATGCAAAGCTCCGCGTCTATATGCGAAGTGAAATCAGAAGCCTACAGAAGGCCCTTTCCATTACTGCCGTCTATGTCACCCACGACCAAGAAGAAGCCATGGCCATCTCCGACCACATTGCCGTGATGAATGAAGGGAAGATCGTCCAAATCGGGACGGCTGAAGAACTTTATCTCCGGCCGGAATCTCCTTTCGTAGCCCAATTCATCGGCAAGATCAATCTCTTGGAGGCCGAAGTGAAAGAAGTGAGGGAGGCAGAAGCGTCGCTCGAAATCTTGGGACAGATATACGAGATCCCGAATCGTATAGCAAAATCAGCTCTAGGGCGAAAGGTGAACGTCTTCATAAGGCCTGAGTCTGTCGAATTAGTGAAAGAAATTGGAGGAAGGGAGTTGAAGGGAGTGGTCATGGAGAAGACATTTCTTGGAGAAAAAGTGGATTATGTCCTTGAAGTCAATGGTCACCGTCTCAATGCGACTTCTTACGATCCTTTTCAGCATGGAACATTTTCTCTCCATCAGGAAGTCGGGATTCGTCTCAATTCGAATGCCATCACCATTTTGAAAGAAGAGGAGAAATAAGGGGAGATGAAGCTAAGGGCGTTACTCATTCTGGTTTTGGGCTTACTATTTTGGTTTGCGACAGGATCATCTTATGCCTATGGGGAGAAAGAGTATCATGGAGCCGATTCGATCTTTGAAAAAGAAGGGATCGTTATTCTCTGGGCGATACTTAAGGGATCAACAGAAGAAACCTCATGGGTTTATATTAAGATGATAAGCTCCGGAAGTGGCCCTATCCCCTTTCCTGTTTTTAGCGTGGAGGCTGTGGATCCTTTTTCCAATGCAAAGGAATGGGTGGTCAAAGGAGAAAACTTAAGAAAGTCACAAATCGTTAGAAGTGTCCGAGCCTCTTTCAGAGATAAAACAGGGAGGAGAATTCAATTTTATCGGAGCAAAGAGGATTGTCAGGCAGAAAAACCAGCTATGACTGTTTACTATCTGGGTGTCCCTGATACCTCTCCGGAATTCCTTTCCGAAAAGGAAGCGGAGGATTATTTTGGAAAGGCTCTCGAGAGGTTGAAGAAAAGGTGAGGAGGTTCATGTGAAAATCTCAAAGCAGCAATTGGCAGAAATGATCGATCATTCGCTCCTTAGACCGAATGCAACCCTGAATGAGTTGAGCAAGCTCTGTGAGGAAAGCATTCAATATGGTTTTAAGGCTGTATGTGTCAACCCCATCCATGTTGAAGAGGCAGCAAGGATATTGAAAGGAAGCAAGGTCCTTATCTGTTCTGTTGTCGGATTCCCCTTTGGTACCCATGCTCCTGAAACAAAGGCTTTTGAAACAGAAAAGGTGATCCGGTTAGGTGCCCGGGAGATAGATATGGTCATCCGGGTTGGAGCCCTGAAAGAAGGAAGGGACCGGGAAGTGGTGGAGGATATCCGTGCCGTGGTTCAGGTGGCAAAAGGATGCCCTGTTAAAGTTATTCTTGAAACCTGCTACCTGACCCAGGAAGAGAAGGTTCGTGCATGCAAGCTTTGCGTGGAAGCAGGTGCATCCTTTGTAAAGACCTCTACTGGATTTGCAAGTGGTGGAGCGTCGGTGGAGGATGTGAAGCTAATGAGAGAGACGGTTGGAAAAAGTTTAGGAGTCAAGGCTGCGGGCGGTATCCGGACCCTTGAAGATGCAATTAAGATGATCGAGGCTGGAGCGAATCGATTGGGAACTAGTGGAAGTGTAGCTATGATTAAAGAACTACAGGATTAAAACTCGGGCTTTCCTTGACCCGTTCGGCCGCACCAAGCCCCGCCTTTGAAGGCCAGGTCAAGAAGCACGGCTCAAGGTCAACCCTGAGCAAGCCCAGGCCGCTTGTCCTGAGCGCAGTCGAAGGATTGGGCCGAAGAGTCGAGGGGTTGACTTTTCTAAAGAAATCGATTAGATATAAATCAAATTTAATCTCCGAGCCGTTCTCCTAAGTCCGACCCTCACCCTTCCCCTCTCCCCACTGGGGAGAGGGCGGGGTGAGGGGGAGATGGAGATCGGCCGACAGGGCATGGTTGGAAACGGTCATGCCTCCCGTGTTTGGAAAGGAGATGGAGCAGCGATTTTAGATGGCTGATATCCGAAACACGGGTATCAGCCTTTTTGTTTGGTAAATCAACGAAGGGAAACATGAAAGGTTTTTTCAAAGTCCAGACCCCTGAGCAACTTTATGCAAAGATGGATCGCTTTAAACCCCTCACGCCCGAGAAGGTTCGCATCGAGGAATCCCTTCATAGAGTACTTTCAGAGGATGTCGTCTCCACCATGAACCTTCCTGAATTTCCACGGTCCACGGTCGATGGCTTTGCATTAAAGGCCAAGAATACTTATGGGACCTCCGAAAAGAACCCTGCCATCTTAAGAATGATCGGAGAAATACCGATGGGGCAGATTTCGGACATCGAAGTGGGAGATGGGGAAGCCGTGAAGGTAGCAACCGGAGGAATGGTCCCCAAAGGCGCTGATGCTGTGGAGATGGTTGAATATACCGAGTGGGTGGACGCCCATACCCTCCATGCCTTCAAACCAATCTCCCCATTGGAAAATGTGATTCAAATTGGTGAGGACGTAAAATCTGGAGAGGCAGTGCTTCACCGAGGCCATTTGATTCGGCCTCAGGACATAGGCCTGATGGCCGGAATTGGGCGTACTGATGTTCATGTATTTCTTCGACCAAGAGTGGCGATCATTTCATCCGGGGATGAAATCGTTCCCATCGAAGCCGTTCCCAAGCCTGGAGAAATCAGGGATATTAATCGATACACCATTGTTTCAATGGTGGAGGAAGCTGGGGGAATTCCTGTTTTTTTGGGCATTGCAAAAGATCGTTTTGATGACTTAAAGGAAAAGATAGAGAGAGGTCTGAAGCAAACAGATATGGTGGTCGTCACAGGAGGAAGTTCTGTCGGGACGCTCGACCTGACAGTAGAGGTCCTTCAGATATTCCCGGAGACAGAGGTTCTCGCTCATGGCGTCTCAATCAGGCCGGGGAAACCCACGCTCCTGGCAGATGTCGACGGAAAACCTTTCCTGGGTTTGCCAGGACATCCTGTTTCTGCAGTGGTGATCTTCCACTTTTTCGGCAAACCTCTCCTTAAAATGTTGTCGGGCATATCCAGAGAATGGGTATGGCACCAGATGAAGGTAAAAGCGAAGGCCGCGCGTAATATTCCCTCTGTGCCGGGGAGGGAGGATTATGTGAGGGTGAGGTTAGAAGAGAAAAACGGCTTTTTCTGGGCTCATCCCATCTTTGGAAAGTCCGGGGCCATCTCCCACCTGACCAAGGCGAACGGCCTGATCAAAATCGGTATGGATGAGGAAGGCTTGGAGGAGGGAGAAGAAGCGGAGGTTATTCTTCTTTGAAAAAAACTTCCCCTGACCCCTGCCTACCGGCAGGCAGGCTTTCCCTCTCCCCATCGGGGAGAGGGTGGGGGTGAGGGGGCGGTGTGATATGAAACGAAACATCTACCTCAAGAAAAAATCGTTGGAAGAGGCCAAAAAAGTTGCCTCTGAGTTAGCGAACCTCATTCATCTTGAAGCGGAGGTAATTCCGGTCATCCACTCTCAGGGACGCATTACAGCAGAACCTGTTTTCGCAAGAATCTCTTCACCTCCCTTCCACTGCGCAGCCATGGATGGGATTGCTGTTAAAGCAGAAAACACTTTGGGAGCAAACGAAGAATCCCCAAAGTTGCTTCGTATCAACAGAGAAGCCTTTTTTGTCAATACGGGAAATCCGATCCCTCAAGGAACAGATTCGGTCATTATGATAGAGGATGTCCATATCCTCGATTCCGAAAGAGTTGAAATCAGAGAAGGGGCCCACCCCTGGCAACACGTCAGATCGATTGGAGAGGATATCCTCACCACGGAAATGGTTTTTACGGAAAATCACCGAATCACGCCTTATGATTTAGGCGCACTTCTGGCATGCGGTCATCAAGAAGTCAAAGTATGGAAAAAGCCAAGAGTGCTCATCGTACCCACAGGCTCAGAATTGATCGATCCGGAGCAAACCGATCTCAACAGTCTTCAAAATATTTCCGGTGTCATTGAATCCAATTCCTATGTCCTGAGCGCACTCATCCTTGAGGATGGGGGCATTCCCATCCGCCATCCTATCGTCAAGGACGACCCCCTTAAAATCCGGGAAGCCCTTCTTTCGAACATGGAAGGGCTAGATCTAATGCTGATCATTGCTGGCTCATCCGCAGGTTCGGAAGATTACACCCGATCGGTCATTGAAGAGTCGGGGGAAGTCCTCATTCATGGAATCTCCATGATGCCTGGAAAACCAACCTTGATCGGACGATTTAAAAATCTTCCCATCGTTGGGATCCCCGGGTATCCTGTGTCTGCGATCATGGCCTATGAGGAACTGGTCAGACCAATCCTCTTTCAATCCCTCCACACGATGGAACCTCAAAGACCAAAAACGAAAGCAATTCCCACGAGAAAAATACCTTCCAAATTGGGCACAGAGGAATTCTTGAGGGTGAAAATAGGAAAAGTGGGAGAAAAATTCTTCGCCACCCCATTACCCAGAGGTTCTGGGATGGTCACCTCTCTGACCCAAGCTGACGGTATCATTCGAATCCCCGGCCTCTCGGAGGGTTTGAATGAGAATGAGGCCACCGAGGTGGTGCTCCTGAAACCGCTCGATGAAATAACGAACACGGTGGTGATGGTGGGAAGCCATGATCTGACCCTCGATCTTCTGGCCAATCTGTTAGGGAAATACTATCCCCCCATCTTTCTTTCTTCTCATTCGGTAGGAAGTCTGGGAGGAATCCTTGCTCTCAAGAATGGGAACTGCCACATGGCTGGCAGCCATCTCCTCGACCCTGAGACAGGGGAATATAACTTTCCATACATCCAAACTTATCTAAATGGGATGGAAGTGAAAGTGATCCATCTCGTCTGGAGAGAGCAGGGCCTATTTGTTCAGCGCGGGAATCCCAAGAAGGTGAAGGGGCTGGATGACCTGATTCGTAAAGATCTCACTTTCATCAACCGTCAAAAGGGTTCGGGCACGAGAATATTACTCGACCACACTTTAAAAAACCTATCCCTTGATTCGAATCAGATTCGGGGATACGAAAAAGAGGAATTCACTCACATGGCAGTGGCTTCCACGGTTGTAAGTGGCGCAGCAGATGCCGGGCTGGGAATTCTTTCTGCAGCCAGGGCGATGGATCTCGATTTCATTCCCATCGCAAAGGAACGTTATGACGTCATCATCCCCTCAATCTATTTTGAGGATGAAAAGGTTCAAAAGGTGATTGAGACGATTCGCTCTGATGAGTTCAAAAGGATGGTCCTCCAGATGGGCGGATATGATGTTTCAAGGACGGGAGAAGAACTATTTTGAAATTACAAATGACAAAATCCAAATGTCAAATGAATGCCCAATGCTTTAATGCCAAAACTATTTCTTTTCTGGCAATTTTTGACATTTTGACTTGAAATTTCATTTGAACTTTGAACTTTGGCATTTGACATTGGAGAAGTTGATGTTATTAGATCCTTACAAACGTAAAATCAATTATCTTCGAATCTCAGTGACGGACCGGTGTAATCTCCGGTGCCGTTACTGCATGCCGGAGGAAGGGATCCCACTGATCTCCCACCAGGATATTCTCACCTATGAAGAGATATTAAGAATCGTCCGTGTCTTCGCCTCTGAGGGAATCTCGAAGATCAGATTGACCGGAGGAGAGCCCTTGGTCAGAAAAGGGATCGCCGATTTTATTTCCCGACTCTCTCAAATCGTGGAGATTAAGGATTTAAGCCTGACGACCAACGGCTTGTTCTTAAAAGATCTTGCGGAGGTTCTCAAACACGCCGGTTTGAAAAGGGTGAATATCAGCCTCGATTCCCTCAAGCGAGAGAGGTTTTATCAGATCACACGAAGGGACGATTTTGAACGTGTCTGGTCTGGAATCGAAGAAGCGCTGAGGGTAGGTCTCGCTCCTATCAAAATTAATATGGTTGCCATCCGGGGAGTGAACGATGACGAGATTGAAGCTTTTGCTCGATTGACCCTCCACCTCCCTGTCACAGTCCGGTATATCGAATACATGCCTTCCGGCAACGGAGAGGATTGGAAAAAGAGCGACCTTTTAACGACCCCGCAGATCAAAAGCCGCCTGGAAAAAGTGGGCCCCCTGATCTGCATCACTTCCGACCCTTGGGATGGGCCGGCCAAGAGATTTCGAATTGAAGGAGCGATGGGCGAAATCGGGCTCATCGGTGCGGTCAGCAGTCACTTCTGTGAAGAGTGTAATCGGATTCGGCTGACCCCCGATGGAAAGATCCGGACTTGTCTCTTTTCGGATGATGAGATCGATGTGAGAGAAATTCTTAGAAATGGCGGCACCGATCAGGATTTAAAGGAGCGCCTTCTTGTAGCGCTCGGAACAAAACCGGAAAGGCATCACATCAACAGTCATCAATTTAAGAAATGCCAACGGAATATGTCAGCGATTGGAGGATAAAAAAGGTTAGAGGATCGCTTCGCTTGAGGAGCGTTTCACTTAAGGACCGCTCGCCCTGTGGAATAGAGGACTTGGTGTTACCCTCCCTCATGGGAGTCTTTTACTCACCAACCACTCTTCCTTTGCTTCTCAACTCACTATTCCACGGGGCAAGCTCGAGGCAAAATCAATCTTCAGCCTCAAGGCCCGCAGAGCCGGTCCTCGAATCCCGTCTTTGGCGGCATGCTCCTCAAGGCCGGAGGCCGCTCCTCAAACGATTATTTTTCCGGAGGAAAATATGCCAAGACTCACCCATTTCGACAAGAAAGGCCGGGCCAGGATGGTCGATGTCAGTAAGAAAACGGAGACTCTGAGGGAGGCTGTGGTCCGGGGATCCATCTTCATGAATCCTGATACCTTCAAGAGAATCATGTCTGGAGAAATTAAAAAGGGAGATGTCTTTGCAGTCGCCAAAGTCGCAGGAATCATGGCCGCGAAAAGAACTTCCGAAATCATTCCCATGTGCCATCCCCTCAATCTTTCTCACGTGGAGATCAATTTCTATCCTATTAAGAAAGAAAGTCGAATCGATATTGAAGCAAAAGCGAAGATAAAGGCTCAGACTGGAGTCGAGATGGAAGGGTTCGTGGCAGTGGCGACAGCAGGTCTGACGATCTATGATATGTGCAAGGCCATCGATCGAGGCATGGTGCTCTCGAATATCCATCTTGTAATGAAAAAGGGAGGTAAAAGCGGCACCTACCAACTTGGCAAAGCGCATAGAGCATAGCGCATAGCGTGTAACTCAGCCCTTTAGGGCTGATAAATCACGGCTAAAGTAGCCGCACCCATTAAAAGGCACCCATTAAAAGGCCTTTAGGTTGCAAATGGAACGCAGGCTCCAAAAATCTCCCCTCCCCTCGGTTTCGAGTCGCAACGACTGGCGGGAGGGGATGGAGGGGAGGGGGATTAAAATTGCTTCACCCCCACCCACACCCTCCCCCATCAAGGGGGAGGGAGGTTGTAATGGAGAATCAATATGAAAGAGATCCAAAAAGGTAAAGTTCTCGCTGTCAATATCAGCAAAGATAAAGGCACGAAGAAGACCAATATTCAATCCTGTGCTTTATTGAAAGATTTTGGCTTGACGGGTGATGCCCATGCAGGTCCCTGGCACCGGCAGGTCAGCCTATTGGCCAACGAATCGATTGAGAGGATGAGGACAATAGGTTTGAAAGTGGGTTATGGCGATTTTGCAGAGAATATTACCACGGAGGGAATAGATCTCGTTCACCTCCCTATTGGAACGGAGATTCGGATCGGAGATTCTGTGCTCCTTCGCGTCACACAAATTGGGAAGGAGTGCCATGAACGCTGTGCCATCTACTACCAGGCTGGCGACTGTGTGATGCCAAAGGAAGGAATCTTTGCTGAGGTGATCAAGGAAGGAGATGTCAAGGTAGGAGATGAAATCACAATTGGTTAATTGGGTTACTTGAGTTTATTGGGTTTGTTGGGTTTTTGGGTTTGTCGGGTTTCGTTAATTGAGAAATGTAGGGTGCGTTCACCGAACGCACCGTTATGGTATGAGTAATTGTGAAAAGCGTGATCGGGGATCACGCCCTACTAAATGATTGCGAACAATAAAACGAGGCCAACATGTTTAAAGTTGTTATTCTGACGATCAGTGATCGAGGTTCAAAAGGGGAGCGGGAAGATTCGAGTGGTCCTCTCATCCGGGAAATGGTAAAGGATCTGCCTGCTGAGGTTATTCATTATGAGATCATCCCTGATGAGAAAGAGATAATCATTGAGGCTCTCAAGAAAAG
>CAYMJV010000074.1:0-13708 GCA_964390545.1 uncultured Syntrophaceae bacterium | reverse complement strand
TCATTGGAGAGCCGTTCTTCGATATTGATTTTATAGAAATCCTGAATGGGCCTGAAGATCTCCTTATCCTTTTCATAAACAACTTTCAGGGCGCCTCGAACAACTTCCACTCCCTTGGGAGTCATCTTTCCCAGGGGCTGACGACAGGGTCCAGAGGGCAATCCAAGACCTTTCATCATCGTCTTAATCCCCACCGGATTTCTGAACTTCGCAGGCACATCAAAGCCTTCATAGGACTCGATCGTGTTAACCGTCACCACTTTGAAGAGGGGATCGAGGACATCCTTTAGTCTATCGGCTTTGCCCATATTGCCGTTTCTAATTGCTTTGACCATCTCTCCAATGGGTCCTGGAACGATGTTTGACATCACCGAAACGACTCCTGAGGAACGGATGCCATTTCGAGTCATCATATCATAGGTTTTGTCATCATCGCCCGATAGGATATCAAAGTCCTCCCCGCAGAGAGTTCTTGTCTTGGTCATCCGTTCAAGGTCTCCGGTTGCCTCTTTGACAGATCGCACATTCTTGAATTTCCGATGGAGGATGGCTAGATCCTCGACTTCTAATTTTGTCCCCGTCCTCCCCGGGATGACATAAGGCATGATAAAAGCTTTTCGGAACGCCTTTGCAATCACCTCGTAATATTCGGTCCTTAGTTCGAGTGACGAGGGTCCATTATAGTAGCAATCGACAAGCAGGGCTCCCTGTGCTCCAACCTCCATCGCGTGTTTACTGCCTCTCAGAGCTTCTTTCGTGGAGTTTGAGCCTGTTCCCGCCATGACAAAGACTTTCCCTTTCGCCAGCTTCACCGTCTTTGTAATCACCCGGTCATGCTCCCTCCAGTCCAAAGTAGGAGACTCGCCTGTTGTTCCAGTAGGAACGAGATTAGCTCCATTCTCAATCTGGAAGCGGACGTTCTTCTCCAGACCCTCGAAATCTACTTCCCCCTTTCGATTAAAGGGTGTGACCATGGCCGTCCAACATCCTTCAAACCTCTCGAGTCTCATCTCATCCTCCTGTCGCGCCCCCATTTATTGCCTGCCTGCGGTAGGCAGGGGGCGAATCAATCTTGTATTTCGTTCCGGTTTAAGCGGAACGCTACATTTTTAACCTATTATGGAGCAAAAGAGGAATATTTCAAGAAGAAAAGATTCACAAATAAGGATCAGCAATATTTCAGAAATGTCCGGAATGAATCAGTCTCTCATAAAAAAAATGCAGGGCTTTCTCGGTCGCCTTTTCTTTTATTTCTCTCCGGTTCCCTTTTAAATCTAATTTTCTCACCCACGCTTTTTCCCCGTTGGTAAACCCAATGAAAACTCTTCCGACGGGAGATCTCTTTGTTCCACCTGTGGGGCCTGCCACACCTGTGGTGGATAATCCGAAAGTCGTGTGAAGAGCTTTTCGAACCCCTTGCGCCATTCTTCTTGCCACCTGTGGACTCACAGCTCCATACCTCTTTATATAATTTAACGGAATCCCTAAATGCTCCGCTTTTGACTCGTTGCTGTAGGTAACCATTCCGCCCATAAAATAATCGGAACTTCCTGAAACGTTGGTGATGCGATCGCAGATCAAACCTCCCGTGCACGACTCAGCGATGGATAGAGTTCGGCCTTTCTTTCTCAAAAGATTGCCGATCGTTTTTTCTAATTCCATGTGTAAATCCTCACCCCCCTCACCCTACCCCTCTCCCACCAGGGGAGAGGGTGAAGTAGGAAATGATTTGAAGAATAATATTCGAGTAGACTCCCGCCAAAACATCATCCAACACCACCCCATAACCTCCTTCCACCTTTTCCAAGAGCCGAATAGGAGGTGGTTTGACAATATCAAAAAATCGAAAGAGAAGAAAACCGAGGATGATGAAGAGGATTGTCCTGGGTAACCAAAGCATGGTAATCACGTAACCCATGATCTCATCAATAACGATCCTTGGATCGTCTTTTCTTCCCCAGCATCTCTCGGCTTCACCTGAAATCCAACTGGCGAAGAAGAAAAAGGTGAGGATCGTCAATTCGTATAGAGGAAAAGGAATTGAAGAGAGGACAAGAAAAATCGGGATGGCTACCAGGGTCCCAGCGGTCCCTGGAGCGATGGGAACGTACCCAGCACCAAAGCCAGCGGCAAGAAAGAGGATAAAGTAATTCGTCTTCCCCTCACCCTTGCCCTCTCCCCCAAGGGGAGAGGGTGGGGTGAGGGGGCTATGTTCGGACAACGACTCCTCTCTCCTTGAGAAATGATTTGACTTGAGAGATGGTATATTCTCGATAATGGAAGATTGAAGCAGCTAGAACTGCATCCGCCTTTCCGTGGACAAGTCCCTCATAAAGGTGTTCCAGGGCACCCACACCCCCTGAGGCAATGACCGGGATGCCCACCTGCTCCGAGATGGTACGAGTCAAATCGATGTCGTAGCCATCCTTTGTCCCATCCCGATCCATACTCGTCAGCAGGATCTCCCCTGCCCCTAACTCTTCCATTCGCTTTGCCCACTGGTGTGCATCGATCCCGGTTGGAACTCTTCCCCCATGCGTAAAAACCTCCCATCCCTCCCCTTTCCGTTTTGCATCGATGGCGATGACGATGCACTGGCTTCCGAAACGTTTGGATGCCCTTTCCACAAAGTGGGGATCCTTGACAGCAGCCGTATTGATCGAAACCTTATCTGCTCCTGCCTTCAGGAGCTTCCGAATATCTTCTAAATTCCTGACCCCTCCTCCTACCGTGAGAGGGATGAAGATTTCCTCGGCTGTCCTTCGAACAATATCGATGAGGATATCTCTTTTCTCATAAGAGGCTGTGATATCTAAAAAGGCGATCTCATCTGCTCCCTGTAGGTCATAGGCCTTCGCATACTCAACCGGATCACCTGCATCCTTCAAGTCCACGAACTGGGTTCCCTTCACCACCCTTCCATCCTTCACATCGAGACAAGGGATGATCCGTTTAGCTAACATCTTGGGAGTCCTTTTTGCTTTGTTGGTAATTTGCCTCGTTGAAAAAGAAAAAATCGAAAAAGTAATAATCCCTCCCCCCTCCCTTTACAAAAGGGAGGTGACTTATCACTTCCCCCTTTGAAAAAGGGGGATGGAGGGGGATTTGGTCATGCGGATTGCCTTTTCCAGATCAATCCCGCCTGTGTAAAGGGCTCGGCCCACAATGACTCCGATCACTCCATCGGATTCTATTGCCATGAGATGCTCAATCTCTTCTATTTTGGATACTCCTCCTGAAGCAATCACGGGGATTGAAATGGCCCGAGCGAGAGCACCTGTCATCTCTGAATTTAAACCCGTGCTCATCCCATCGCGCTCAATGTCAGTAAAGATGATTGCAGACAGCCCCAATCCTTCAAACTGGATGGCTAATTCAATCGCCTCTAAAGAAATTTCTTCCTTCCAACCCTGAATGGCCACCTTTCCCTTTCTGGCATCGATCCCAAGGATCACCCTTCTCGGAAACTGCCGGCAGGCTTTTTCCACCAGTGAACAATTACGGAGGGCCACTGTCCCCAAGATCACCCATTCGACCCCCAAAGAAAGATAGGTTTCGATCGTCTCTAGATTCCGAATCCCACCGCCCACCTCCACGGGAATTCGGATGGAATTTGCAATTTCCTTAATCAGCGACTGATGAACCGGCGTTCCAGTCACCGCCCCATTAAGATCAACCACATGAAGCCTCTCTGCACCCATTGACTCCCAACGCATCGCCATTTGAACTGGATCTTCCGAATAGACCGATTCTTGATCCATCCTGCCCTGGGAGAGCCTCACACATCTTCCATCCTTCAAATCCACGGCAGGGATGATGATCATGATCAAACCCTCAATGAAAAATACTAAGTCAAAAACGGCTTGACTAATTTTGGTAGTCCCGTAAAAAGTCCGAAAAGTTGTCGCTCCTGCCCCGTATCAAGTACGGGGTAAACTCCAGCAGGAGTCCAGAAAGATTTGAACTTCCCGGATTCCCGCTTCCGCGGGAATGACCAAAAAAGATAATTCTTTGCTTTTTACGGGTTCATTAGTTTTGAATGTTTCAATTTTCATTAGGAAATGACTATTGGTCAAGTTCTTGCAGCCCGGGGAGTTTTCCCAATATTTCATCCATGCCAACGCTTGCCAATTCTGCAGCCGTCAGCCAAGAACCCTTTCTTCTGATAAATGACCCTATTTTTAACAGATTCTCACTGAGGGGCCTCTGGGTCTCATCAAATTTCCCCATCCAGACCATCTTCTCATCCCTCAACCGAAAAAGATGGAGATCAAAGCTCACAGCGGCTGGACGTTCCACTCCTAGAGAAGACCCCATTCTTTCCTCGAAAAGAAAGAGGTTGCCGATAAATACGAAATCGGCATTCAACTTCTTTCCCATCTGTATGGATGCGGAGACAGGTCTTTCCCCCATAGGCTTCCTCTCCGATGGGAGAAGAATCTCCTCTACTTTCTTATGCGGAATGATTTGAAAGGTTCCGCCGGCCTCCATTTTTGTATAAAGGAATTGGGTCAGTGTGTTCTGCGCGCCGGGCAAGATATCTCCTGATCGACGAATTCCTTTACAAACAGGACAGACGACTCCTTTTTCTGGATCCTGCACTCGCTCGACAAGGAAGGGCAGAATTACTAAATTAGGTTTCGTCTCGGTTCTTCCTTCGGAGGTAAGCAGGATCCCACAGAGGAAGGCGAGGAATAAGAACCCTTGAATCGGCCGACCTTTCAGGACCTTTTTCACTCTCTTATCTAAAACCCTCATTCCCCTCTCTCTTTTGCCCAGCTGAGGAGTGAAAGAATCGCCTCCTTCTTTTTTCCCTTTCCTGTAAGAATCTTCTCCACTGCTTCTCTTACCGCACCCTCGCCACCCTTCTTTTTGGTGACATAATGGGAAACCTTCTTCGCTTCTTCCACTCCATTAGCTACACAGATCGAGAGCCCTGCCCTTCTTAAAATGGGAATGTCCAGAAGGTCATCACCGACATAGGCGATCTCCTCGTCTTTCAGGCTATACTTTTTGAGGATTGCTTCATAACCCTTCTCCTTATCAATGGTTCCTTGCTGGATCTCGTCGATCTCGAGTTCCTTTGCTCGCCTCCTTACAGCTTCGGAATCTCTCCCGGTGAGGATTCCGATCAATATCCCCGCAGCCTTGGCGAGGGCGATTCCCATGCCATCGTGGGCATGAAATTTCTTCAATTCGATCGAGTCAGATCCTAGCAAGATTCCTCCGTCGGTCATGACCCCATCCACATCCAGAAGAAGCATCCTGATCTTTCGGGCCTTCGCATCCAATGCCTTCATCTTAGGCACCCTCCCCTTTCGCGACCAGATCATGGATGGCTTTGGCCTGTTTGAGAAGGCCTTTCGTTTCAGCAAGGGGAATCATATTGGCGCCGTCACAAAGAGCGCGACCCGGTTCAGGATGGACTTCAATAAATAATCCATCCACCCCTGCTCCAACACCTGCCCTCATCAAGGGCGCTGCAAATTCCTTCTGTCCCCCAGAACGGTTTCCTTCGCCTCCTGGCAGTTGGAGACTATGAGTCACATCGAAGATCACCGGCTGTCCGAAGGACCGGATGATCGGCAGTCCCCTGAAATCGACCACCAGGTTGTTATATCCGAAGGAAGTGCCTCGCTCTGTGATCAAAAGTTTGGTGTTTCCTGTGGAGACAAACTTCTCGATAATATTCTTCACATCCCAGGGAGAGAGAAACTGACCTTTCTTTACATTGACCGGCTTTCCGGTCTTTGAGGATAATAGGATTAAGTCGGTCTGCCGACAGAGAAAAGCCGGAATCTGAAGGAGATCGAGAACCTCGGAGGCAGGTTTTACCTGATCTACGGAATGGATATCAGACATGATTGGCACCGAAAGCTTCTTTCGGATATCTTCCAAGATCTTCAGCCCTTTCTCGATCCCCGGCCCTCTAAACGAGGAGAGGGAGGTTCGGTTTGCCTTATCAAATGAACTTTTGAAAATAAACGGAATGTTAAGGTCAGCACAGATCTCCTTCAATCTTCTGGCCGTCTCTAAGGTGACTTCCTCATTTTCAATGACACAGGGCCCTGCGATCAAGACCAAAGGGTTTCCGTTTCCGATTCGAATCTCTCCTATTCTGACTTCATTCATGGATCGCTCCTCTGTAATCCCTCCTAACCTCCCTTTAGTAAAGGGAGGAAATAAATCATTCCCCCTTTAATAAAGTCGGTACGACTCGAAACCGAGGGGGATCGAGGGGGATTATCAGTTTTTATTTCTAAAGGGACCTGGCAAAGTTCTCCAATATCTTCAACCCTTTCTGCTGACTCTTTTCCGGGTGAAATTGGGTGGCAAAAAGATTCTCTTTCCAGATGCTCGAGACGAAAGGAATTCCATAGTTTGTGAGGGTTGACACCCACCGGGGTTCTTCCGGGATAACATAGTAGGAATGGACAAAATAGAAAAAGTCTCCACTCTCAATCCCCCGGAGGAAGGGGATCTCCATCTTCTTCTCGATTCCATTCCACCCCATGTGGGGAACCTTATGCTCCTGATCGGGCTTGAATTTCACGACCTTTCCTTTGATCAGGTCTAGACCTTTCTGGAAGCCGAATTCTTCACTTTCAGAGAAGAGGATTTGAAGTCCAAGACAGATGCCGAGATAGGGTTTCCCTTTCTCGATAGATCGAAGGAGGGGCTCGATCAGTCCAAACTTTTCTAAATTATCCATACAGTCCTTGAAGGCCCCTACTCCAGGAAGAACAATGGCTGAAGCCCGTTCGATCTCCTTTTTATTCCGGGTCACTCTGGCTTCGAAGCCAATCCATTCGAAACCCTTCTGAACATTGCGGAGATTCCCCATCCCGTAATCGATGATGACGATTTTTGGATTCATCTTTTCCCGAATGCGGATTGCGGAGTGCAGAGTGCGGAGTTTCTGTTTTCATTCCGAATTCCGCATTTCCAAATCCGCATTATAAGATTCCTTTGGTTGATGGAACGCTGGCGGACCGTGAATCGAGCGAAATGGCTTGTCTGAGCGCTCTTCCAAACCCCTTGAACACTGCCTCTACCATGTGATGGCTATTCCTTCCATAAAGGAGATTGACATGAAGGGTCATTCTCCCGTGGTTACACAGGGCCTTGAAGAACTCCTCTACCAGTTCGAGGTCGAAGGTTCCGATCCTCGACCTTTTCAGTTTCATATGAAAAACCAACCAGGGTCTCATCGAGAGGTCCAAGGCTACAGAACCTAAGGCCTCATCCATCGGGATCAGTGCCATTCCATACCTCTGGATTCCTCTGACCTCTCCTAAAGCCTTTCTAATCCCATCGCCCAGGCAGATGCCCACATCCTCCACCGTGTGGTGAGCATCAACATCAATATCTCCTCTTGCTTTGAGGGAGAGGTCCATGCTGCTGTGATAAGCCAGAAGACTGAGCATGTGGTCGAAGAAGGGAATGCCAGTATGGATCGAGTGTTTCCCGGACCCTTCCAGATCGATCTTAAGGGAAATCTCTGTCTCCTTCGTCTTTCGCTTAACCTCTGCTTTCCGATGTCTTTTCATCAATTCTCCTTACCCCAAACCCTGCATGGTTCAGGGCTCCAATCTCATCTGAACCGCCCGATAATGGCCTTCCAACCCCTCCCATTCAGCGAATCGCTTCACATCCTTCTCAAAATCCTTCAAGGCTTTCTTTGTAAAACGCATCCAGTTCATCCTTTTAATAAAGTCTTCCACCCCCAGAGGGGATGAGAATCGGGCCGTGCCAGCCGTTGGAAGAATATGGTTCGGTCCAGCCAGATAATCCCCGATGGCCTCTGGGGTATAGAGGCCGAGAAAGACCGCGCCCGCATTCTTGATCTTTTTCAATAAAGGAACGGGGTGGGAGAGGCAGACTTCGAGATGCTCTGGTGCAATCCGATTGGCTATCTCGATGGCCTGCTGCAAATCTTTAACGACAAGGATGGCTCCTCTACCGTCGAGGCTGGCCTTTGCAATCTCCCCTCGCTTCAAAGAAAAGAGTTGCTTCTCGATTTCGTTCTCTACTTTCCTTGCAAAGGCTCCAGAGGTCGTAATGAGTATGGCCAGTGCCATCTCATCATGTTCCGCCTGGGAGATCAGATCTGCAGCTACAGAAGAAGGTGAACTCTTACCATTAGAGATGATCAAAATCTCACTCGGTCCTGCCACCATGTCCACATCCACCACTCCAAAGACCAGTCGTTTCGCCGTCGCCACATATCGATTTCCGGGTCCAACAATCTTGTCCACCTTCGGAATCGATTTTGTTCCATAGGCGAGGGCTGCAATCGCTTGGGCTCCACCCATTCGATAAATCTGATCCACCCCAGCCAGATCAGCCGCAACCAAAACGGCAGGACTGATCCCATCCTTCTGGGGAGGGGTGGTCATGATGATCTTCCGAACTCCTGCTACTTTCGCTGGGATCGCTGCCATGAGGACGGTGGAAGGATAGGAAGCCTTTCCACCGGGGACATAGATACCCACCCTCTCGAGAGGTCTGATTTCTTGTCCGATCTGGATCTCCTTCTCCAATCTAGAGATCGATCTTTGAGTCATGAGTTGGTGAAATCTTAGAATACGACGAGCAGCTCTCTGTAAGGTCTTTAAAAAAACTCGAGGGACCTTCTGGTAGGCTTCTTTTATCTCTTCTTGTCTGATTTGGAGTTTGTTGATAGGAATTCGTATGCCGTCGAAGACCCGTGTATAATGGATGAGAGCTTCATCTCCCCTCTTTCTCACATCATTAAGAACGGACCGGACCTGTTTCTCGAGCCGAGGGCTATCCTGAATTTCCCTCTGATCCATTCTCTCGAGGTAATTCTCAAATCCTTGTTCGCCCGCTCTAAGAAGCCTCAATTGCCCCCCTACCCTACTCATTTATGAAAAAGTGTTATTTCTCAATCTGCAATCTAAAATAATCAATCTCCTTCTTTGATCCTCTTAATATCAGCTCCCATATTCGCCAATTTCTTATCCAGGCCTTCATATCCTCTATCCAGATGATAGACTCTCGAGACCTCTGTCACGCCCGTTGCTGCTAGTCCAGCCAGGATGAGGGAGGCGCTGGCCCTTAAATCGGTGGCCATCACCGGAGCTCCACTTAAATTTCCCACGCCTTGAATAATGGCTGTGGTCCCCTGAATTCGAACATCAGCGCCCATTCGCCTCAACTCGCTCACATGGATGAATCTATTTTCGAAGATGGTTTCAGAAATGACGCTCAGCCCTCTCGCTAAACTCATGAAGACCATGAACTGGGCCTGCATGTCTGTTGGAAAACCTGGGTAAGGCTGTGTCTTCACATCCACACTTTTTATGCGTTTGTTTCCCGCGGCATTCACTCCCTGTCCATCCTTCTCAATCTCCATTCCTGCCTCTCTCAATTTATGGATGATCGTCTCCATTTGATGAAAGGGGCAGTTGAGAATCCGGATATTCCCACGCGTCACTCCGGCGGCGACCATCAGAGTCCCTGCCTCGATCCGGTCAGGAATGACCGCGTGTTCAATGGCATGAAGCGATTCCACCCCCTCCACCTCAATGAAACTCGTCCCTGCTCCTGTGATCTTTGCACCCATCTTATTCAGGACATTGGCTAAATCGACCACCTCTGGCTCCATGGCAGCATTCTGTAAGGTGCTCTTTCCCTTAGCCAGGGTAGCTGCCATCATCAGGTTCTCCGTCCCGGTCACTGTCGTTGTGTCAAAGGAAATATCGGCTCCTTTCAACCGATCGGCTTTGGCCTCGATATACCCGTGACGGAGTTCGATCTTGGCTCCCATGGCCTCAAGGCCCATGAGATGGAGATTGATGGGGCGCGCGCCGATCGCGCATCCTCCTGGAAGGGAGACCGTGGCCTTCCTCATTCGAGCCACCAGAGGACCCAAAACAAGGATGGAAGCCCTCATGGTTTTCACGAGATCATAGGGCGCCTCATGGTTTGAGATCTCTGTGGCATCGATTCGATAGGTCCTCTCATCCTCCCCTATCTTCACACCAAGATTTCTGAGAACCTTGATGATGGTTCGCACATCCATGAGGTAAGGGATATTGTGAAAGAGATTTGTTCCTTCGGCCAGCAGGGTGGCTGTGAAGATAGGGAGCGTGGCATTCTTTGAACCACTCACCTCCACGTCCCCAATCAACCTCTCCCCTCCTCTGATGACGATTTTATCCATGATGAACCTCTAGAAAGTGGAGAGTAGCAAGTGGCAGGTAGTTAAATTCAATACTGTGTTCAACCATGAATTTCAACGCTCCACCTTCCACCCTCTACTTTCTGATTTGTGCTTTCACTACTCTCTCAATTCCTGAAAGGTCTTTGATTCGCGCAGGCCTACTGAAAGAACCTTCTTCCTCCATCATGGCAGATACCCTCTTTCCCTGACCCTCTCCAACCTCCAGGAGAAGCCAGCCTCCCCTCCGCAGATAAGACGGCCCTTGGGAGACAATGCTTCGATAAAACTCCATTCCATCTTCGCCTCCGTTCAAGGCCACGACGGGCTCATAATCCTTGATCTCCCTCGCCAGATTCTGGATCTGTGAACGATGGATGTAGGGGGGATTGGAAAGGATCAGATCAAAAGGCTCCTTTTCCCGCATCCGTCGAATAGGGCTGAAGAGATCTCCCTCGAGGAATTCGATCCGGTGGGGAACGCCCGCAGACTTGGCATTCTCTCTCGCTAAGAGGAGGGCCTCACCGGAGACATCTGTCGCCACGATAAAGAGATCTCTCACCTCTGTCGCCAAAGAGATGGCAATCGCACCGCTCCCTGTACCTATCTCCAGTACATAAGGGGTTCTTTTGAGACAAGCCGCCGTGAGGATGGAGAGACTTTGCTCCACCAAGAGTTCCGTCTCCGGTCGCGGAATGAGGACCCGGGGGTCCACCTTAAAATGAATGGACCAAAACTCCTGATAACCCAAAAGGTACTGAAGAGGTTCGCCTGAAAGTCTCTTCTTAATTAATCGCTCAAAATTCTCTTTCTCTTCTTCCCTGGATGGGTCTTGAAGATGGGTATAGAGGCCTTCCCGGCTGAGGTTGAGAGAACGGGCTAAAAGCAGCTCGGCATTCAGCCGAGGATTCTCGATTTGATGATCCCTCAGACAGTGAGTTGACCAATTCAAGAGTTCTAAGATGGTCATACCAAACCTGTGAAAAATTCGAAATCCGAATATCGAAACTCGAAACAAATCCGAAATTCAAATGCTCAAATTTTCAACGAAATTTATCCATTCGTTTTGGGCTTCGTATCTCGGTGATTTGAATTTGTTTCGGATTTCGGATTTCGTGCTTCGGATTTGGAATCTGGTTCCTGCCCTTTGAGGGCCGCTGTCTGGTAGTGGTTCGTTAAGGCATTGAGGATCTCATCCAAATCTCCTTCAAGAACTCCTTCGAGTCGGTAGAGGGTCAAACCGATTCGATGCTCAGTCACCCTCCCCTGAGGAAAGTTGTAGGTTCGGATGCGTTCGCTTCGTTCCCCCGTTCCCACCTGGGTTCTTCTCTTCTCTGAAATCTCTGTCTGCTTCTCCTGTCTTGCCCTTTCCAGCAATCTCGCTCGAAGGATCTTAAGCGCCTTCGCCTTATTCTTATGCTGGGATTTCTCATCCTGACACGAGACCACCATCCCGGTGGGAAGATGGGTGATCCGGACAGCGGAGTCCGTGGTGTTCACGCTTTGTCCTCCTGGTCCTGAGGAACGAAAAATATCGATCCGCAAGTCGTTCGGATCGATCTGAACATCTACCTCTTCCGCCTCGGGAAGGATCGCTACCGTGACGGTAGAGGTGTGAATCCGGCCTTGAGATTCCGTGGCAGGAACCCTCTGAACCCGGTGAACCCCGCTTTCATACTTGAGCCGACTGTAGACTCCCTTTCCTTCAATCAGGGCAATGATTTCTTTGAACCCACCCACGCCGGTGTAATGGCGATTCAATACCTCCAACCGCCAACCCCGCTTCTCTGCAAATTTGGAATACATTCTGAAAAGGTCGCCTACAAAGAGACCCGCCTCATCCCCACCTGTTCCGGCTCGGATCTCGAGAAGAATATTCTTTTCATCATTCGGATCTTTTGGGAGAAGAGCCACCCTCAGGTCCTCTTCCATCTTTCCTCGTTCTTCCGTGAGCCGGTTGAGTTCCTCCTTTGCGAGCCGCTTCATCTCCTCATCTTCTTCGCTCACCAGGAGATGCTGACTCTCTTTGATCTCCTCATCTAATCTTTTCACTCTCCGGTAAAGATCAACCACCTTTCCTAGCTCGGCATATTCCTTGGCAGCCTTCTGAAATTCCTCTTGCTTGCTGATCACCTCCGGTTGGCTCAGAAGAAGAGATAAGGCTTCGTATCGGCGTTCGACCTCTTCTAATCTTTCAAACATCTTTTCTGACTCCCGTGTCTGAATGCAACCCAATAGGCTGCTGAAAAAGACCAGGAATGGTCATTCTGAGGAGCCCTGGCGACGAAGAATCTCGTAAGTTGAGATTCTTCGCTACGCTCAGAATGACAGAGAAAAACACTTTTCCAGTGGTGTTTTGATATCTGACATTAATTCTTTCAATGATAACCCTCCAATTCTAACACTTCCTTAAGGGCACAGAGAGCTACCTCAATTTGAGCCTCCGAAGGCTCCCGGGCTGTCAACCGCTGGAGCCAGAGTCCCGGTTTGATGAAATACTGGATGCCTCTGTTCTCCCGTTTTTGATCGGCGAATCGAATGATTTCATACGAGAGCCCTGCAATGAGAGGAATGAAGACCACTCGAGAGGCCACCTTATACCCGAAGGCGAGATGATGGGGAATGAGGGCAAAGACAAAGATGCTCACCAACATGACGATGAGCAGGAAACTCGTTCCACATCGAGGATGGAGATAACTGAACCCCTTCACCCGATCAGCGATCAACACCTCTCCTGCCTCGAAGGCAAAGATCGACTTGTGCTCTGCCCCATGGTATTGAAAGACCCTTCGAATCTCTTTAAAAAAGGAGATGGTCCAGAGATAGATGAGAAAGATGATCAATCGAATCACGCCATCGACCAGATTGAAGAGAATTCCGCTATCGGAGACCATGGGAATGGCAAACCGCATCCATTTCGTTAAGTAGAGAGGGAGCAAGAAAAAGAGGACGACTCCAAAGCCAAGGGCTGCGGTTAGGGTGAGGCCCATCGCCCATGGACTTAGGGCTATCTCTTCTTCCGAAAGCGCTTGATTAGCCGAATAGTTAAGAGCCTGAACCCCCAGGATGAGAGCTCCAATTAAGGTAATCACCCCCCTGACCAGAGGGATCTTAAAGAGGAAGGTCCCTTCCGAAAAGAAAGTCAACCCCTCCCGCTTCACCACAATCTCACCATTCGGCCGTCGAACCGCGATCGCCATCGATTTGGGAGACCTCATCATCACACCCTCGATCACCGCCTGCCCTCCCACACGAAGGCGCCCGTCTTTTCTTCGAGACACAGAGTCATTTGACAGAGAATCGCCCTGATCAGGACCTTTTCTACTAAGAAGCATAGAAAACCTCCTACAGAACTAATGCTGGGTATGAGCCTTCAGGAAAGAAGCAACCAAATGGGTAGGCAGAGGGCACAGGTTTTCACGTCCCTCAAATGACGAGACAGAAAGAGGTGGATAGAAAGAAATTAAATCAATCTTTTTTTCCAGTTTTTTCACCATACTTCTTCTTGAAACGTTCGATCCT
>CAYMJV010000073.1:0-14950 GCA_964390545.1 uncultured Syntrophaceae bacterium | reverse complement strand
GTACGCCGCCTGGCGGCAAGCACCAAATGACAAGCACCAAATACCAAACAAATTCTAGCCAAATATATTTGAAATCTCTCCACCTATTCCCCTCCCCCTTTTCGATGGGGGAGGGTGAGGGTGGGGGTGGACAGAATAAAGACCCTTTTGTCCCCCCTCCCCTTCATCCCCTCCCACCGAGGGGAGGGGAGATTTTTGGGGGAGCACGATAAAATGTTGGAAGAAAATTCTCAGATTCGACCATGTAGGAATCCAATGAGCCAATTTCGAAGTCTCAAACGAAGTCGTTTGGGTCATTTGAGATTGGTATTTGGAATTTATTTGGGATTTGGGATTTGGAGTTTGGGATTTGATGAGCAATCGAACGTCATGAGCTTAGGTTGAAATGATGAAGGGAAGAGGAAGAATTGATTTTATACTGTTGATTGTGACGCTGGCCCTGGTAGGTGTTGGGATTGTAATGGTCTATAGCACCAGTGCCATCATGGCGGGAGAGCGTTTCCAGGACCCTTATTACTTTTTGAAAAAACAGGCCCTCTTCGCGGGGATCGGTTTCATGCTGATGATCTGCACCCTGTTCTTCCCTTATACGATTCTGAAACGATTGGCCTATCCCATTCTCATTGTCTCTGTTCTGTTATTGGTCGCCGTATTGATCCCGGGGATTGGATACCGGGCAGGGGGGGCGATGCGCTGGCTGAAAATTCAGTCGGTCTCCTTCCAGCCCTCGGAGTTCGCCAAGTTAGGTTTGGTCATCTTTCTCGCTTACTTCTTGACAAAGAAAGACGAGAAGATCCGGAGTTTTTCCTTTGGATTTCTCCCCACGGTCCTTCTTTCCGGTCTTGTTGTCGTTCTGGTGGCGAAAGAGCCCGATTTAGGGGCCGCTCTTTTTCTCTCAGGCATGGTCTTCCTCCTTCTCTTCGTCAGCGGGGCCAGGGTGATCTATATGGCAGGTGCCTTATTACTTACCATTCCTGTGGTCTATTACCTTTTGATGAATGTAGGATACCGTTATAAAAGACTGATGAGTTTCATCCGGCCCTGGGATGATCCTACAGGAACCAGTTTCCAGATTATCCAATCCTTCCTCTCTTTTGGGTCAGGAGGGCTCTTTGGATTAGGACTGGGAGAGGGGAGACAGAAACTCTTCTTCCTCCCTGCCCCCCATACCGACTTTATCTTTTCAGTGATCGGGGAGGAGCTGGGTCTGGTAGGTGCCATGGTGGTGGTCCTCCTCTTCTTCGTTTTCACCGTGAGGGGAATTCAGATTGGACTCTCTCTCGATGATCGATTTGGTACTTATTTGGCTTTGGGCATTACCCTCATGATCTCGCTTCAGGCAGTGATCAATATGGCCGTCGTTCTGGGGCTCCTTCCGACAAAAGGGTTAACGCTTCCCTTTATCAGTTACGGAGGAACATCGTTGATTACTAATTTAGTCGGGGTGGGGATTCTGCTCCACCTTTCGACCCGTGTGGATCGGTGATGAGGTGGGTAATTGCCGGAGGAGGAACGGGGGGTCACCTCTTCCCTGGGATGGCGATTGCTGAAGCGTTCGTAGAAAGGGAGAAGGGAAATGAAGCTCTCTTCATTGGAACGGAGAGAGGCATTGAGGCGAGGATTTTGGCGGGAGGTAAATTCCCCTTGAGGATGATCCAGGCCAGGCCCATCAAAGGAAGATCTTTCTTGGGAAAGTTAAAAGCCCTTTGGAGTCTCCCCAAAGCTGTCTCAGAGGCCTCCTCCATCCTGAAAGAGTTTCAACCCCAGGTGGTCCTGGGGGTGGGCGGATACGCCTCAGGGCCAACGCTTCTGGCTGCTTCCCTTCTCGGAATGAAAAGGGCCATCCATGAGCAGAATGTGATCCCAGGCATGACCAATCGCATCCTGAAAAGGTTCAGTCAAAAGATCTTTGTCTCCTTTGAAGAGACGAAAAAATATTTTCCAGAAGAGAAGACGATTGTGACTGGGAACCCGGTCCGGAAGGAGATCCTTAAGGGGAGAGAAAGGAAAAAAGGGGATCGGTTCACCCTTCTCATCTTTGGAGGAAGCGCAGGAGCCCATCGGATAAATTTAACGATGATGGAAGCCCTTCGCTCTCTGGATCAGATGAAGTCCTCCCTAAAGGTGATCCATCAAACGGGGAAGGATGATCTCGATTTCGTTTCGAGAGGGTACCAAGAGAAGGGATTTGATGCACTGGTCAGGCCGTTTCTTGAGGACATGGCACCGTATTACCAGATGGCTGATCTGGTCATCTGCCGATCCGGTGCGAGCACGGTGGCTGAACTGGCGGTTTGTGGAAAAGCGGCCATCCTCATCCCTTATCCATTTGCAGCCCACAATCACCAATGGATGAATGCGCAAAAGTTGGTGGAGCGCGGCGCTGCAAGAATGATTGAGGATAGGGCCTTGAATGGGCCCTCGTTGGCGAAGGCAATTCTTGATTTGTATTCCCATCCGGAACAACTAGGAAGGATGGAAGAAAAGATTCAGCAGGTGGGTCGACCCAGAGCCGCTGAAGAGATTGTGGATCATTGCTATGAATTAATTGGAAAGAATTAACACCCCCACCCTTACCCTCCCCCGTCAAGGGGGAGGGGCATTTGGGTGGATTAACCCAATAGTTTCCCTCTCCCCTGGGAGACTGTGTCGTAATGAGGGAGATGCCATGTTTGTCATTCTGAACGAAGTGAAGAATCTCATAGAATCAACAAGTTAGAAAACAGAGATTCTTCGGCTAACGCCTCAGAATGACATTACGACACAGTCTCTGGTGGGAGAGGGATAGGGTGAGGGGGAAACAGAACGCGTTATGTATCGCAAGCGGAAGATTCAACACATCCATTTTGTGGGGATCGGCGGGATCGGGATGAGTGGAATTGCTGAAGTCCTGCACAACCTGGGCTACCACATCAGCGGCTCAGATCTCAAAGAGACAGAGGTGACGCGAAGGCTCCAGACCCTGGGATGCGAAATCTCCTACGGTCACCGGAAAGAGAATGTGAAGGAGGCGGATGTGGTGGTCGTCTCCTCCGCCATCCGGAATGATAACCCTGAGGTCGAAGTGGCTGAGCAGAGGCTCATTCCCGTCATCCCCAGGGCAGAGATGTTGGCTGAATTGATGCGGATGAAGTATGGAGTCGCCATTGCAGGGACCCATGGAAAGACCACCACCACCTCCCTCATTGCCACTGTCCTGGCTGCTGGAGGGTTGGACCCCACGGTTGTGATCGGAGGGAGATTGAATAGCATCGGAAGCAATGCCAGGCTAGGCCAGGGAGAATACCTAGTGGCTGAGGCCGATGAGAGCGACGGTTCCTTTCTCAAGCTGATGCCCACGATTGCCGTGGTGACCAATATCGATCCGGAGCACCTCGATTACTATCACAGCATTGAGGAGATCAAGGAGACCTTCCTCGGCTTCTTGGATAAGATTCCTTTCTATGGCCTGGCGGTTCTCTGTTTGGACCATCCAAATATCCAGAGTCTCATCCCGAAGCTAAAGAAGAGGTTCATCACTTATGGGCTGACCACACAGGCCGATTTTCAAGCAAAGGAAATCGTCTTCGAAGGGCTCTCCACCTCTTTTGATGTCATCCATCACCGTCAGGAGATAGGGAGACTGAAGATCCGGATGCCAGGGCTCCATAATGTCTATAATTCGTTAGCGACCCTGGCCACTGCTTTTGAGCTCGACATTCCATTTAAAACCGTCCAAGAAACCCTTCGCGACTTCAGTGGAATTCAGAGGCGTTTCCAGATCAAAGGGGAGAAGAAGGGGATCCTGATCGTGGATGACTATGGCCACCATCCGGTGGAGATCATGGCGACCTTGAAAGCGGCGCGGTCAGGCTGGGAGAGAAGGATCGTGGCTGTCTTTCAGCCCCATCGATACACCCGGACCCAGGCCCTCTTTCATGAATTTTTGACCGCCTTTAACGATGCGAATGTTCTCATCCTGACCGACATCTATCCCGCTGGAGAAGATCGCATTGAAGGGGTGGAGGCGAAAGCCCTCTTTGAAGGAATCCGGGAATATGGTCACAAAGATGTGACTTATATTCCGGATAAGAAGGAGATCGTTGACCATCTCCTTCGAATCGTTACCCGAGGAGACTTGGTGATTACCCTCGGAGCAGGAGATATCTGGCAGGTCTCCGATGAATTGGTGAGACGGCTTGATTAGATTTGCAATTTTCGATTGCCAATTGCCGATTGGAAATCGCAAATCGAAAATTTGTCATGACGCGTGATTATAAGAAATGGACAAAGGGATTAATCAAGGGAAGGATTCTTTTCGACGTACCCATGAGACAGCTTACTTCGATCAAAGTGGGTGGACCAGCGGATAGCCTTCTCTTCCCAAAGGACGTGAAGGAATTGGGAAAGATTGTCCGATTTGCCAGGAGAAAAAGGATCCCCATCATGATTCTAGGAAAGGGGACCAATCTGGTGGTAAAGGACAAAGGATTCCGGGGATGGGTGGTCTGCCTGACCCAAGGTCTGAAGAAGGTGCGGCAGGAGGGCGATGTGGTCGAAGCCGATTCAGGCCTTCCGCTTCGGCGCTTAGTTCAGTTCGCTATTCAGAGGGGGCTTACTGGCCTTGAACCCTTCTTCGGCATCCCTGGAACCGTGGGCGGGGGATTGGCCATGAATGCAGGAGCATGGGGCGTGGAGCTCAAGGATGTCCTTCTCTCCATGACGCTCATGAAGGAAAATGGAGAAGTGATGGAGAGGTCCCGGCAGAGACTCAAATTCTCCTACCGAAGATTGGACCTCCCGGCCTCCTGGGTCATCCTCAAAGGACGGTTTCAGTTGAGAAAAGGGAAGAAGGAGGAAATTCTCGAAAAGGTGAGGTCCTATTCAGAGATGAGGAAGAAGACGCAGCCTCTAGATGCCCCCAGCGCCGGCTCGATTTTTAAGAATCCGAAAGAAGGACCTGCAGGGAAGTGGATCGAAGAGGCAGGGCTGAAAGGATTTCGAATGGGGCAGGCGATGATTTCAGACCGGCATGCCAATTTCATCGTCAATCTGGGAAAGGCCACAGCTGAGGAAGTGATTCATCTCATGGAGATGGTGGAGAAGAAGGTCTATGAGGAAAAAGGCATCTCCCTTGAGCGGGAAGTCAGGGTGGTAGGCGAGTGAAAGAGCAATCCTTTAAGAAAAAGAAGATCGGAGTGATGATGGGTGGCCTCTCGCGGGAGAGAGAGATCTCCATGAGAACTGGAAAGGCCATCCTGAAGGCCTTGACTGAAAAGGGGTATCACGCTTTGCCCGTTGATGTCAGACAAGATATTGCGGAAATATTGATCAAGGAATCGATTGAAGTTGCTTTTATTGCTCTCCACGGGAGATTTGGAGAGGATGGGACGATCCAGGGGATGCTGGAGTTGATGAGGATCCCCTATACGGGGTCAGGAGTGTTAGCCAGTGCTCTGGCGCTTCATAAGATCATGGCCAAGAAATTTTTCTTCTGCGAACATATCCCCACCCCAACCTATGAAGTCTTTTATCGCAATGACATTGAGAAGAACTTACCGCAAGCGATTTCCCTTCCTCTCCCGGTTGTCGTCAAACCGGCTAGGGAAGGGTCGACCATTGGGATCTCCATCGTCAAGGAGAAAGAGGAATTGATCCCCGCTCTCAAAGAGGCTGGAGAATATGATGAGGAGATCTTGGTAGAGGAGTTTATGAAGGGCAGCGAAATTACCGTTGGCATTCTGGACGATATTCCTCTACCCGTCATTGAGATCGTTCCCAAGAGTGGCTTTTATGACTACCACTCAAAATATACAAAGGGCGAAACGGAATATATCATTCCTGCTCGAATACCCAGGGAGAAATATCTTTATGCTCAGGAGATCAGCCTCAGGGCCTTTCAGGCCCTGGGTTGCTCCGGTTGTGGGAGAGTCGATTTGATGACCGACGAGGAGGGAAATCCGTTTGTCATCGATGTGAACACGATGCCCGGGATGACGGAGACCAGTCTCTTACCGAAGGCGGCTCATTATGCGGGGATCTCTTTCGAGGACTTGGTGGAGCGGATCCTGCTAGGAGCTGCATTAAAGATGTGATCATCCTCCTTCATCCCCCTTTCCCATCCCACCCCTCCCTCCTGCCCCCGGGCGGGAGGGAGGGCCCTCCATGCGGATGTTGGGCTCAGGCCGAGGGACCGGCAGGGAAGGGGAATGGAGGTTTAGGAAACCAGATATGACAGAAGAGTTCTTACGGCCAAAGAAGAGAAGAGAATGGAAAGCCGAGGGAAAAGTTCTGGCGGTCTTTAAAAAGACCCTACGAATCACCTTATACCTTCTCCTCATCTCTTTCTCCCTCTTCATCGGCCATCGCCTGTATGCTCATCTGTTGGGAGATCCATTATTTCGAGTGAGGGAGGTGGAAATCGAGGGGTATCAGAAGATCCCCAAGGAGACCCTTCTCTCCCTCCTCACGATCGAAGGGATGCCCAATCTCTTTACCCTTCGGCTGAGGGATGTGGCCCAGCGGTTGGAATCCCATCCTTGGATCGACCATGTGAAAGTGAGAAAGGTCTTTCCGGACAGAATATGGGTTGAGGTAGTGGAGCGGAGGCCGATCGCCATTCTTCAGTTAGAAGAACTCTATTACATCGATGCCAAGGGCGTGATCTTTTCACCTGTTGGGGATAAGGACGAGTATAATTTCCCCTTTCTCACTGGGTTGAATCGTGAGACCCTGGAGAAGAATCCAGGAGAGGCGAACCGCCTCATCATGAAGGCCCTTGAGCTTTTAAGAATTGCCGAAAGGGAAAAGGCTTCCCCTTTGGAAGAGATTTCAGAGATTCATATGGAGAAAACCTTTGGAGTTCACTGTTTCACCCAGGTGGAAGGATTGGAAGTGAGAATGGGGTGGGAGGACTTCGGAGAGAAGTTGAAGAAATTGTCCCTCATCTGGTCGGATCTGCGGAAGAGGGGGTGGGCAGCGGTTTCCATCGACTGCAGCGATGCGAGAAGAGTGGTGGTGAAGAGGGCCATCAGAGGGGAAGATAGAAAGGGGGTGATCAAGAGATGAGTAAGAAGGATTCGTTAGTCGTCGGGTTGGATATCGGCACCACGAAGATCTGTACCGTGGTCGCAGAGCTGGCCGATGGCCAGATCAATATCATCGGCCTCGGGACTCATCCCTCAAAGGGATTGCGGAAAGGTGTGGTGATCAACATTGACAGCACCGTCCAATCGATCAAGAAGGCAGTCGAAGAGGCGGAATTAATGGCAGGGGTTCATCTCACCTCTGTCTTTGCAGGGATTGCAGGGGGACATATCAAGGGAATTAACAGCCATGGGATCATTGCCGTGAAGAGCAAGGAAATCACTCCGAGCGATGTGAAGCGGGTGATCGACGCAGCAAGCGCTGTCGCCATCCCCATGGACCGGGAGGTCATCCACATCATCCCTCAGGAATTCATTGTGGATGATCAGGATGGGATCAGGGACCCCGTGGGAATGTCTGGGGTTAGGCTGGAAGGACGGGTTCATATCGTCACCGGAGCCATTACCTCTGCTCAGAACATTATTAAATGTGCCAACCGGGCGGGACTCGATGTGGATGATATTGTCTTGGAACAACTGGGTTCGAGCGAAGCGGTCTTGACTCCGGAGGAGAAGGAATTGGGAGTGGCGATCATCGACATCGGGGGCGGGACGACGGATCTGGTTATCTTTTCAAGCGGTTCCATCAAGCACACCGCTGTCTTTTCCTTGGCCGGAAGTCACGTGACGAACGACATCTCATTGGGACTCCGGACACCCTTGGAGGAGGCGGAGAAGATCAAGATACGATACGGATGCGCCTTGACCTCTCTGGTTCGCAAGGATGAGACCATCGAAGTTCCCAGTGTGGGAGGAAGGAAGCCACGAGCCCTCTCCCGATATACCCTGGCAGAGATCATTGAACCGAGGGTCGAGGAAATCCTCAGTCTGGTTCAGCATGAAATCATGAGGACGGGTTATGGAAATCTGCTCGCTTCCGGAATTGTTCTCACGGGGGGCTGCGCGCTCCTCGAAGGAATTCCTGATCTGGCCGAGCAGATCTTTAATGTGCCGGTTCGGAGGGGGATTCCAATCGGCATCAGCGGGTTGGTCGATCTGGTCAACAGCCCCATGTACGCAACCGGAGTGGGACTGGTTCTCTATGGAAGCCGAAACATGGCACAGAGTCGATTCAAGAAAGGGGAAGGGAATATCTTTAGCAAGGTCACGCACCGGATGAAGGAATGGATAGAAGAATTCTTCTAATAAACGGGAAGAATGGGCGGATGGAATATTGGAATGATGAGAAAAGAAAAAATTTCAAACCCAATATTCCAACATTCCATCATTCCAATCTCTAAGAGGAGGGAAATATGATTGAATTTGACGAAAATAAAAATTTGGCTGCCAGGGTCAAGGTCATCGGTGTTGGAGGCGGGGGAAACAATGCCCTGAATACGATGATCTCGTATCAACTCACAGGGGTCGAGTTCATCGCGGCCAATACGGATGCTCAGGCATTGGCAGCAAATCTGGCTCCAATGAAGTTGCAGTTGGGTACCAGTTTAACCAAAGGGCTTGGGGCGGGTGCGAATCCCGAGGTCGGAAGAAAGGCCGCCCTGGAAGATGTCGAGAAGATCCGCGAGATGCTGAAAGGCGCAGACATGATCTTCATCACTGCTGGATTGGGAGGCGGGACAGGGACAGGCGGCGCTCCGGTGATCGCTGAAGTGGCAAGAGAAGCAGGGGCCTTGACCGTGGCGATTGTCACGAAACCTTTCCACTTTGAAGGGAAGAAGAGGATGAAACAGGCTGAAGAGGGGCTCGCCAACCTGAGAATGGTCGCAGACGCTCTGATCACCATTCCAAATCAGCGCCTCCTCAGTATCAGCGGGAAGAATATGACCTTGCTGGAGGCCTTTAAGAGAGCCGATGAGATTCTCTATCATGCCGCTAAGGGAATCTCCGACATCATTGTAGGCCAGGGCATCATCAATCTGGACTTCGCAGATGTCCGTACGATCATGTCCGAGACCGGAATGGCCCTGATGGGGACCGGGATCGCTTCGGGAGATAATCGTTCGATCGAGGCGGCCCAGAAAGCCATCTCCAGTCCTCTCCTGGAAGATATCTCCATCGAGGGAGCGAGGGGGCTTCTCATCAACATCACCGGAGGCCCGAACATGACCCTCAGTGAGATCAACGAGGCCACCACCCTCGTCCAGAAGGAAGCTCATGAGGATGCCAACATCATCTGGGGGATGGTGATCGATGAGGCCATGAAAGAGGAGATCCGAGTGACGGTCATCGCCACCGGTTTTGGAAAGACAGAGGAGAAGGCCCTCTCCCGGTTCAGGGGGAGAACGCCTCCCATCTCCATCAGCATGAGAGAGAGCAGTTTGAGGGAGAGCAACCTGAGGGAGAGCAACCTGAGGGAGAGCAACCTGAGGGAGAGTAGCCTGAGGGAGAGTAGCCTGAGGGAGAGTAGCCTGAGGGAGAGCAGAGACCTTCCTACCTTCATGAGAAGGGTGAAGGTCAACGAGCGGTATGATGAATTGAAATTGGTCGAATCACCGGATTTCTCTGCGGAGGATGAAGATCGATTTGATATTCCTACTTTCATGAGAAAACAGGCCGACTGATTCGGTAAGTCGTAAGTGGCAAGTCGCGAGTGGTAAAAGATAAAACCTATTCCATGGAGCCATGGAAATCTGTTATAGTTAATTAACGACTTTCACCATTCCACTTACGAAAAATGGCATCTTGGAAACTCATTCAGAAGGCCAGGCAGATTCTTGAGAAAGAGAAAGGGGCTGTCCGGAAATCATGGGGCGGCAAATTTTCCATTTGTCTCGTCTATCCCAATTCCTACCATGTAGGAATGTCCAACCTAGGTTTTCAAACCCTCTATCATCTTCTGAACCTTGAGGAAGATATTGTCTGCGAGAGGGCCTTCCTTCCAGACCCGCGAGACCTTCAGGAACATCAACAAACCCGTACTCCCCTGTTCTCATTAGAATCTCAAAAACCCCTTTCCGAATTCGACATCTTTGCCTTCTCTATCTCGTTTGAAAATGATTTTTTGAACGTCCTCTCCATCCTGGCCTTGGCGCGCGTCCCAGTAGAGAGCCGCCATCGAGGGAAGGGACATCCTCTGGTCATCGCTGGAGGGGTCTCCGTCTTTTTAAATCCCGAACCTCTCAGTCAATTCTTTGATCTCTTCATCCTTGGCGAGGCAGAGGAGGTGATCACAGAATTCCTAGAGGCCTATCGCCTCCACTTTTCAATGAGGAAAAAGAAAGACGATCTCTTGGAAAAGTTGGCCGGAATTGAAGGAGTTTATGTTCCAAAGTTTTATCAGGTGAGTTACCAAGAGGATGGAAGGATCGAGGCGATGGATCCTAAACCAGGTTTTCCTCTGAAGGTTAAAAGGAGATGGGTCCGTGAAATCGATCGTTTCTCGACACGATCAACTCTTTTCACGCCGGATACAGAACTGAAGGGGATGGCTCTGGTAGAGGTGAACCGGGGGTGTCCGAGGGGCTGCCGTTTCTGTGCTGCCTGCTTCGTTTATCATCCTTTTCGAAGCCGAAGCCTTCCTGTCCTTGAATCCTTATCGAAGGAGGGCCTTTCAGAGGAACATCGGATTGGTCTTACAGGCACGGCCGTATCTGATTACCCCCACCTTGTTCGTTTATGTGAGAACATCCTTCTTAAGCGGGGAGGGATCTCGCTGGCATCCCTGAGAGTGGACGCCATTAGCGACCCGCTGGCACAGTTTCTAAGAGAGAGCGAGATTCAGTCGGTTTCCATTGCGCCCGAGGCCGGCACGGAAAGGCTTCGGAAAGTGTTGAGAAAGGGTTACACAGAGGAAGAAATCTTAAAGTCCATTGATATTCTGGTAGAGCATGGCCTTCTTCAGATCAAATGCTATTTTTTGATCGGCCTTCCCTCTGAGACGGATGAGGATGTAAAGGCCATCCTTGATCTTGCCAAACAGATTCGACACCGCATTCTCTCCAAGCGGAAGGGCGAGAAGGGAAGATGGAATATTGTCCTGAGCGTCAACCCTTTGATTTCCAAGCCAGCCACCCCTTTCCAGTGGCTGCCCTTGGAGGAAGTGGACGAGTTGAAGAGAAAACTGAAGATGATTCAAAGGGGCCTAAAAGGCGAGAGAGGGATAGAGATGATTTATGACCTTCCGAAGTGGGCCTATATTCAGGCCCTGCTTTCAAAGGGAGATCGAAAGGTGGGAAAGATATTGATGGCTGCCCATCAGTTCCAGGGAGACTGGAGCAGGGCTCTTCGGGAGACCAATTTCAACCCGGATTTTTATGTCTACCGATGGAGAGATTTAGATGAAATCTTCCCATGGGATTTTATTGATCATGGTGTTTCAAAAGAGGTATTGAGGAAGGAATATATCAAGGCAATGGAGGAAGCAGGAGTCACCATTTGTAAGGCGTAAAGCGATAGAGCCGTTAATGAGTTATTAAGAGTCTCACAATTGAATAGAGATCTTTCACAAAATCTCCCCTTACCCCTCTTTGCCAAAGAGGGGGATTTTACCTCCCTTTGGAAAAGGGAGGAGGGGAGGGATTTTATCAAATAATGTTGTTACTATTATGAGGCTGTTAATAAGAATTTTTGGTTTTGACCCCTGACGCCTCGCTACTGACGACTTACGACTGACGAGTGCGGGAGAATGGGTTATGAGCACAGAGAAAGTAACGTTCGAGAGCGAAGGTCAAAAAATTTCAGGTGTTCTTCACCTTCCTGAGAAGAAGAGTCCTCCAGGGGTCATTGCCTCTCACGGCCTTCTTTCGAGCAAGGAGAGTGAAAAGTATATCGCTCTTGGGGATAGGCTTGCCCAGGAGGGGATTGCCATGCTTCGCTTCGATTTCAGGGGAATCGGCGAAAGCGAAGGGAGGATGGAGGAGGATACCATTAGCAGGAGGATTGTGGATCTGAACTCGGCCATCGAATTTATGAGATCGCGCCGAGATCTGAAAAATAGAATTGGATTATTGGGTTCAAGCCTGGGAGGTTATGTTTCTCTCATCAAGGCATCTCAGGAAGAAAAGATTCGGGCCATCGTCATTTGGGCAACGCCCTTTCACCTGGATGATCTCAAATCGAATCAAGGGACCGAAGGCCACCCTCTCCCTGAAGAAGCTTTCTTTGAGGATCTTCCAAAACATCGGCTTCTTCCGCTCTTACCTAAAGTTTCCAATTGCCTGGTGATCCACGGCGAGAAGGATGAGCTTGTTCCTGTGGATCAGGCCTGGGAGATCTTTCATAACCTGGGTGCCCCGAAAGAGATTCGTATCCTTGAGGGCGCTGACCACCGTCTGACAGATCCGGCCCATCGCAGCCATGCCATGGAACTCAGCACTGCGTGGTTTAAGAGATTTCTGTGATTAATACAAACGCAATAAATGGTTTTACATAATCTGTAGGGTGCGTTCCCCGAACGCACTCCCGATGGCATGATCGCCTGCCTGCGCGAAGCCGCTCCGGCGAAGGCAGGGGGATCATGCCCTACAGAGTCGTCATGGAACAAAATGCGTTTGTATTAATTACTCTGAACTGTCTCACCTTCGTCCCATTTGCTTTCGCAGCCATCCGCAAGTTAATATGAAAAAATGGATTCCATCACTCACACCCTTACAGGGGCGGTGATTGCCAGAGCGATCAATGATGAGAGAGTTGGCAAATGGGGAACAGTGGCAGGTCTCGCAATGGGGGCATTTCCTGACAGCGATTTCGTCCTTGGCCTTTTCAACCGCCAATTTTATCTCGAGTATCACCGCGACTTCACGCATTCCTTGATTCTGATCCCATTCTACGCTCTCTTCTTCAGTTGGGTCTTCGTTAAGGTATCGAAGCGGCCCTGCTTCTGGAGTTTCTACAAAATCTGTCTCCCTGTTCTGTTCAGCCATGTCCTTCTAGACCTTTTCACCTCCTATGGCACCATGGTCTTTTCACCCTTTTTTGAACATCGATATGCGCGGGATCTCCTCTTTATCATCGACCTGATCTTCTCCGGAATTATCTTCTTCCCGTTGATGACCAGCCTTTTCTGGAAAAGAAAGTCACAATGGATCTGTCAAGGATCCCTCATCGGCCTTACCCTCTACGTTCTTTTCTGCTGGATGCAGCAGGGGCGAGCCGTGGAATTGACGAAGACCTTTGCCCACGGTCTGGATGAAGAAGTTCTGAAAGTAGCTTCCATGCCCCAGCCTGCCTCACCGTTTCGGTGGGCGAACTATATTGAGACTAAGGATAAGGTCTACCAGGGATTTGTCGATTTTCTCAAGAAAGAGCCACCGGAACAATCCTCGAAGCCTTCCTCTTTTTTTGGAAAGTTAAATGACCTCTACTATCCGCCTGATAAAATTGCGTACAAATCGTGGGTCAAATTTCCGGATTCTCCATGGGTGACGAAGGCTCTGCAAACAGACGGTGTCAAGTTTTACTATTGGTTCGCCCGGTTTCCAGTTGTAAGATCTGTGAATTCTATGAATGGGAAACACCGAATAGAATTTATGGACGTAAGATTTCTTATGCCCAGCATCCGGACGCCCTTTGTCTATTATCTGGAGTTCGACGATTCAGGAAGGATTCAATCTGAAGGGTTCGAGAGAGACGGGAAAAAACCAAAGGGTGAAGGATTATGACAGACGAAGTTGTGACCCTAAAGTCCCAAGTTACCGATAGACCTCCCTTCGATGTCCAATCTTCATGACCTGGACTGAGAGTTCATCGTCATTGATCGAATACACGACGCGATAATTTCCGCATCGGATCCGATACTTGTCTGCTCCTGAGAGTTTCTGGAAACCACGCGGGCGAGGGTTTTCAGTCAGTTCTCGAATGCGGGCAACAATGCGCTGCCTGTCCTTCTTCGTCCCAACTCCTTCGAGTTCCTTTGCGGCAGAGGGTTTGATAAAAACTTCATATTTTGCCACGTTTTCTCAGCTCCTTCACAACCGCCTCAAATGCAAGGTTCGGTTCGGAAGCTCTCTCCTCAAACGCAGCAAGGTCCTCGGCATCCTCCGCCAGGCTGAGCTTGATGGCCTCGTTCACAAGGTCCGATAGGGAACGATCCGTCTCCGCGGCCTTCAGCCGGAGGGCCCGATGAATCGCTGGATCGAAGTACACTGTGGCACGTTTTGTCGGCGTATTCATATTCGATTTATAACATTATAACGTTTTGTTGTCAAGTAGTCATAGGTAATTCGGTGCCCCTGTATTCCCTTTGGCGACATAACGGTCCTCGACGTGACCTGCGCGGCGCGTTTTGCCGCGTCAGAGTCTACGCCGTTGTGTACGCCCGGCACGGGCGTGAACTTATGGAGTGTAAGTCTCCTGTACGAGAACCTATGGTGTTCATGATAATGGATACTACTAAAAGTACGAGCCGAAAAAAGCCAGAAAAGGGTCAGGTCTATAATGTTAGACTTCCCTCTATCGCTCGTTTAGAATTCTGCTCACGTAGGTAAAGTGAAACCCCAGATAGTCGGCCACCGTCCGCTGCGTATAACCAAACTTCTCGACAGCCTCCCGGATCACCTGATCCCGCTTAGATCTATCTCTTCGTATACTCCCCTCGAAAAGTTTTTCCAGTGCAGGCCTGTTAGCATATCGCTGGCTCTTGGGAATCTCAGGCACGTCCTTGTGTCTCCCAAGGTACTCGGTAAGACGCTCTACAAAATCATTTTCCCCCAAAAGAACCTGCCCTTTGACCTCTACCCAGATCGACTCTTTCCCTACCCCACGGCACACATACTCACGGTATTCTCTCTCAGCCTTCCGTCTCTTACTGCCGAATTGTCCAAGGACCCAGCTGGTAGTCAGGCACTCAGAAGCGAAAGAAGCGGAAAGAAGCGGGACATCCTATATTGTTTCTGTCAAGAGAAAAAGTAAGAAAAAATAAAATCTTT
>CAYMJV010000072.1:0-15025 GCA_964390545.1 uncultured Syntrophaceae bacterium | reverse complement strand
CGACGATCATGGTCATGCCCTCCCGGGCGAGTTCGATCATAACGTCCAGCACTTCTTTGATCATCTCCGGATCAAGGGCTGAGGTGGGCTCATCAAAGAGCATGACCTTGGGATTCATACAAAGACTGCGAGCAATGGCGACGCGTTGCTGCTGGCCTCCGGAGAGTTGACCGGGATATTTTCGAGCCTGTTCAGCGATATGCACCTTTTCGAGGTAAACCATGGCCGCCTCTTCCGCTTCTTTCTTGGGTACCTTTTTCACCCAAAGGGGCCCAAGGGCCAGATTTTCAACAATCGTCAGGTGCGGAAAGAGGTTGAAGTGCTGGAACACCATGCCCACTTCAGCGCGGATCTTTTCAATATTCTTGATATTATTGGTCAGCTCAATGCCGTCAACGGTGATCCGGCCTCGCTGATGGTCCTCCAAACGATTGATGCAGCGGATAAGTGTGGATTTTCCTGAACCTGAAGGACCGCAAATGACAATACGTTCCTGCTTGCCTACGGTCAAGTCTATACCCTGGAGAACATGAAACTCACCAAACCACTTGTGCACATCGATGAATTCTATCATCGCCTTGTCAGATACCTTGCTTTCAGTATTCATTGAGATTTCCTCGTTCATGAAAAGTTTTACGAATTCCTAATTCGATTAATCCTTCCTTGACAATTCCCTTTCCAGCTTTCGGCTGTAGTTGGACATGGAGAAACACCCTAAGAAATAAAGGATGGCAATAACCACATAGGCCTCACGACTGAATCCCATCCACTCGGGATTGGAGAGCACGGTCTGAGTTGTCTTGAGCAGATCAAAGAGCGCGATGATCACCACCAGTGAGGTGTCCTTGAAGGCTGAAATGAGAATGCTCACCGTGGGTGGAATGACGATCTTCAAGGCCTGGGGCAAGATGACCAGCCGCATGGTCAGGTAATAGTTTAATCCTATGGACTCCGCCGCCTCATACTGTCCGCGGGACATAGCCTGCAACCCGCCCCTGACCACCTCAGCAATATACGCAGCGGTGAAAAGGATGATGGCTACCTGTGCCCTGAGGATTTTGTTGAAGGTGACCCCTTCCGGCAGGAAGAGAGGGAAAATGATGGCGGACATAAAGAGGAGACTGATCAAGGGTACGCCGCGGATCAACTCGATATAAAGAATACACAGAGCTTTGACACCAGGCATCTTGGATCGTCGCCCCAGCGCCAGGATAACCCCCAAAGGGTATGCGGCGGTAAGCCCGAAAACCGCAAGAAGGAGGGTGAGGGGCAGGCCACCCCATTGAGTGCTTTCCACCGGCTTCAGTCCAAAGAGCCCTCCTTTCATGAGGAGGCCCATCGTGAAAAGCCCGATGATCCAGGCATAGGCCAAAGGTTTTTTCCAGTGGGTCCGGTCCCTGCTGTAAAAGAGGAGACCGAAAAGGATCATCATCGCGAGGAAAGGTCGCCATTGCTGTTCGTAGGGATAGAACCCGAAGAGAATAAAACGATAATTCATGGAGATGACCGACCAGCAGGCACCGGCAGCCTGTCTGCACGCCTGACCGGTCGTATGCCATGCACTATCAATGAATGCCCAGCGAACGAGAGGAGGAACAACTTTCCAGAGAAAAAAAAGGGTCACGATGGTAAGGATGGAGTTGAATACCCCGTTAAACAGGTTATGTGTTGCCCAGCCGATGACACCAATGTGGGTGACAGGGGGTCTTACCTCTTCTGCATGGACTGCTTGTTCCATGTTATCTCTCTACAAGGGCGACTCTCTTATTATACCAGTTCATAAAGGCTGACGTGGACAGACTGAAAAACAGATACACCGCCATGATGAGGGCGACTCCTTCGATGGACTGTCCTGTCTGATTGATCGTTGTGTTGGCCACAGAGACAAAATCCGGGTAACCAATGGCTACGGCCAAAGAACTGTTCTTTGTCAGGTTGAGCATCTGACTGGTCAAAGGTGGAACAATGACCCTGAGGGCCTGGGGTAAGATCACCAGGTTTAACACGAAAGCCGGTCTGAGACCGATGGCCATGGCCGCCTCTCTTTGGCCTTTGCTGACTGACTGGATTCCGGCGCGGACCACCTCGGCCACAAAAGCGGCTGTATAAAGGACGAGGCCCATCAGAAGGGCAATAAACTCTGGACTTACCATCAATCCACCTTGGAAGTTAAATCCAATGAATTTGGGGGCGTCCATCTTCATGGGGGCGCCGAATCCCAACCACGTGATGAAAGGCAATACAAGAACGATAGCGATGCCGACACGGAAGGTAGGGAAAAACTGCCCTGTTCTCTCCTGCCGCTTTCTTGCCCAGCGACGTATAAGATAAACAATCATACACGCAGCCACAAAGGCCAGAAGCATGTATTGGTGAGCGGGATGCCCTTCGGGGATGGTAAACGCCACTCCGCGGTTAGACATGTAGATCCCTGCACCCGGGTTGAGGGCCTGCTGCGGAGAAGGCAGGGTTTCATAAAAGATGGCGTACCAGAAAAATAACTGCAGAAGGATAGGGATATCCTGCATGACTTCAATGTAGATGGCTGCCAGCTTTGAGAGAAGCCAATTGCTGGAAAGCCTTGCCACTCCGACGAATGTGCCCAGGATAATAGTGATGATGACGCCAATGAAAGCGACCTTGATGGTATTGAGAGCACCCACCAGAAGGGCACGGGCGTATGTGTTGGCTGCTGAATAGGGGATCAGAGATTCACCGATCTCAAAAGAGGATTCTTTGTGGAAAAAGCTAAACCCCGTGGCAATATTTTGTTTTTTCAGGTTGATCAGAGTGTTGGAGACGAGATAGTAGGCCAGCAACCCCACTATAACGAAGGTCATGAATTGAAACAGGATGGCCCTTACCTTGGGGTTAAGCCAAAAGGGTACCTTTTGTGGTCCCGCGCTGTCCTTATAGCTTCTCATTTTCTTTCAAAAGGTCGGTTACTTCTGGAAGGAGTTTGTTCTGGCATTTCCTAGGACAGACTCTTTCCCCCTCGCTGGTCGTCTTCCGTTTGACCCTGGTTCAAAAAAAAAGGTGCCCCGCAAACGGGGCACCCCGCATGTAAGCATCATCTGAATGGGAAGGGATACATGAGCCCACCGTTTGACCAGAGGTCATTGAGACCTCGCTCAAGTTTGAGCGGGGTCTTGGGACCCACGTTCCGCTCAAACACCTCGCCGTAGTTGCCCACCTGCTTGATGATGTTATAGGCCCACTTTTCGTCGAGACCAAGAGCCTTTCCATAGCCTGGGGAAACCCCTAAGAAACGCTGGATCTGGGGATCTGCGTTCTTTAACATCTCGTCCACATTCTTTGAGGTAATGCCCAGTTCCTCGGCCTCGAGCAGGGCATTGACTGTCCAGTTGACGATGTCGTACCACTGATCGTCTCCATGACGGACCACAGGGGCAAGCGGCTCCTTGGAAATGATCTCAGGTAAAATGATGTAGTCATCGGGATTTGGCGCCACGGAACGTATTGCAGCCAACTGTGATGCGTCAGAGGTCAGACAGTCGCAGCGGCCAGCAAAAAAGGCTTTGTTCAGCTCGGCGTTGCTCTCAATGACGACGGGTTTCCATGGCATCCCATTTTTCCGGAAGAAATCCGCCGCGTTCATCTCTGTCGTTGTTCCCGGAAGCGTGCAAACGGTGGCCCCCTTTAATTTTTTGGCAGTCTTTACACCTTTTTTCTTGGAGATCAGAAACCCCTGACCGTCATAGTAATTAACATGAGCAAAATTGAGGCCATTCACGGTTTCACGGGTCAAGGTGACAGTGGTGTTCCGGCAAAGGACATCCACCTCCTTCGACTGAAGGGCGGGCAGGCGCTGGACAGCTGTTACGGCGATATATTTCACCTTGTCTGCATCGCCAAACACCGCGGCGGCGATCGCTTTAGCCGTATCCACGTCAAGGCCTTTCCACACGCCCTTTTCGTCCGGCATGCTGAATCCAGCCACTCCGCCATTCACGCCCACCGTGAGAGCCCCTCTTGAACGGACTTCATCGAGGGTTCCCGCGACAGCCATAGTGCCTGTCGCCAGGAGCATTAAAACTAGAACCGCTGCAAAACATTTGATAACCTTCATCCTCTATTCCTCCTTTCAGATTAAATGGTTACTTCCTTGGATCGCCCAAAGGCGATCCTGCTTTGTTCGCTATAACAGGTTTGTTTAAAGAGCAGTAGAACAAGCGAGGATGACCTCTCCCCAAAAATCGTGCCGGGTGATGATAACGATAAGAACTCGCTTTTGATTGGGTTGAATATACGAATAACGGAGTTGCATGTCAAGCAAAAAGGCGAGATTGAGACCGAATCCCTTGAAATAAGGAATGATCTCTATTCTAGGAGACTTAAGAACAAAAATTTGCATTTTGACACCAAAGATGTTAAAAAAATTTTCGGTTTCGATAGGGGACGCCAACTTTGAAAGGCCTGAATCCCCGTTCCTCCCACCGTTCAATACATAATGAAAAAAACGATACTGGCGATTACATTCGGATTCTTATCAGGATTCTATTTCGTCTCCTTTGTGAGTGGTGCAAGTCAAGAATTTCCCGTCTCCCCTCCTCCCATGACAGAGGGTGTGTTTCCCTGCAGCAATTGCCATGGCTCCCTGGAGGTGAACCGAAAAAAGAGGGCGCTGAAGGATGAACATTCCGATATCAAGCTCCATCATGCGGAGACGATGAGATGGTGTCTCGATTGTCACGATGCAAGAGACCGGGATAAGCTAAAACTCTACAACGGAGAGCTCATCAATTTTACGGAAAGTCACCGGCTCTGCGGTGAATGTCACGGAAATGTTTACAGGGACTGGAAAGCAGGCATACACGGGAAAAGGACGGGGTACTTTGCTGGCGCCGGCAAACGAACTTACCTGCTCTGCGCCCACTGCCATGACCCTCATGAGCCCAAATTTAAACCGATAAAACCTGAGCCTCCCCCATACAGACCGGCGGAAAGTGAACATGCAAGATAACCATTACACACGAAGAGAATTCATTCGTAACCTTTCACTCGTTGCCCTTGCGGGCATGTCTCTCCCCGTCCTCCCCGCTTGCAAAAAAGAGGAGCTCGAGGATTTTCTTCAGAAGCATTTTCTGGAGATGACACCGGAAGAGAAAAAGCGCTTGATTGCAAAGTTCGAAGAAAGATACTTGCAAAAGTATGGGAAGAAATTTCAAATTGGCATCCAGGAAGCCTTACCCAACACTCTCTGGGGTTATGGTCTCGATCTTTCCCGTTGCATCGGTTGCAGACGATGTGTTTATGCCTGCGATAAAGAAAACAATTCCTCGCGGATTAAACCCCAGCTCCAGTGGATCAGGGTCATCAGGCTCAAGAAGGGAAACCTGATCAATCTGGAAAACTCTGAACATTACTATGACCCTGACCTTGTGCCGGAGAAAGGGTTTCTCTATATGCCTGTCCAGTGCCAGCATTGTGAGAACCCTCCCTGTGTGAAAGTATGCCCCGTCCATGCTACCTGGAAAGAACCGGATGGGTTGGTGGTCGTTGATTACAATTGGTGTATCGGTTGCAGATATTGCATGGCTGCATGTCCCTATAAAGGGAGGGTTTTCAATTGGGGCGAACCGAACATTCCCCCGGAGGAGTTGAACACTTCGGTTCACTACCTTGGAAACAGACCCAGGATGAAATGCGCTGTGGAAAAATGCACCTTCTGCATCCAGAGGGTGAGATCAGGAAGATATCCGGCCTGTGTGGAAGCCTGTCCCACCGGGACCCGGAAATTCGGAAACCTTCTCGACCCTAAGAGCGAGATTCGATACCTCATCGAAAACAAAAGGGTCTTCCGGCTTAAGGAAGATCTGAATACCGAGCCCAAATTTTACTATTTCTTCGAAGCGTAAAGACAGAGATGGAAAAGTTGCAAGAAATCTTGAAAGAGACATGGCATTTCTATAAGAGGACCCTCACCCTTGTCACCCGAGGGGGCAAAGTCTACTATGCCTGGTGTCTCACCCTTCTCCTTTTTGTCATTGTGGGCTTTATCTTCTATTTAAAGCAACACGATGTCGGGTTAATCGCGACGAACATGAATGACCAGGTTTCCTGGGGCCTTTATATTGCCAATTTCACCTATCTTGTGGGAGCGGCTGCGGCTGCCGTCCTGCTGGTCATTCCCTCCTATATCTACCATTTCAAGCCAATCAAAGAAATCGTCATCCTCGGGGAACTCTTTGCTGCCTCCTCTATCATTATGGCGATCCTCTTTGTCATGGTTGATCTCGGGAGGCTCGACCGTTTCTGGCACATGATTCCCTTCATTGGAGAAATGAACTTTCCTGAATCGCTTCTGGCCTGGGATGTCCTTGCCCTCAATGGATATTTCTTCTTAAATATTCTCATTCCGGTCTACCTGCTCGTCAAATATTATTATCGGAAAGAACCTAATTGGAAATTCATCCTCCCCTTCATCCTCATCTCCGTTCCTTGGGCGGTCGGGATTCACACCGTCACCGCTTTCCTCTATAACGGCCTCCCCGCCCGTCCTTTCTGGAATGCATCGATTCTTGCTCCGAGGTTTCTGGCAAGTGCCTTCTGCTCAGGACCTGCGATCATTATCCTCATCTTCCAGATCATCAGAAAAGTGTCGGCCATCAACCTGGAGGATAGTGCCCTCTTCAAGATTGCAGAACTGATTGCCTATGCCATGTTTCTCAATCTCTTCCTCCTGGGGTCAGAGATCTTTAAAGAGTATTACTCCAATTCGGTCCATATTGCTGCTTTTGAATACCTCTTCGAAGGCCTCCATGGCCACAATCTCCTTGTGCCCTGGATCTGGGCCGCCATGTCGATGAATGTCATAGCCTTTTTTATCTTCCTCGTCCCCTCCACGCGAAAACGACTGACCACCCTCAATCTGGGTTGTTTGCTGATCATTATCGGAGTGTGGATTGAAAAGGGCCCGGGTTTCGTGATCCCTGGGTTCGTGCCAGATCCTCTGGGTGAGATTTATGAATATATTCCCAACCTATTGGAGCTGACCGTGTCCTTCGGCATCTGGGCCTTAGGGCTGCTGATCTTTACGCTTTTGATGAAGGTGGCCATTCCTATTGTCACCGGGGAATTCACTCATACCGAATATGAAAAGGAGGTCATCGCTCTGAGGCACCGCTGAGAAGTCGTTTGATGACCTCTCACCTAACTATTTTGGTGAGCTTGGCGCCTTCGATGGTGGCGTTTGCCATCAATCCCTTCTGACCAAAGATGACAGAGACAATCGTTTCCTTGATCTGAGTCGTATCAACGGAGGTCCCTGCACCGATATTGATCGCTGCCACCGATCCGTCGGCACCGACCTTCCAGCCAGCACTGGCACGAAAATTCTTAAGGGCCTCCTCGTCCATGAAAACGATGATGACATTTTTCTTCTGAGCTCCTATCTGGAGGCCAAAGGATCCTGCGACAATGCTATAGTAATCGACCGTCTTTCCTCCGATTCGCAAAGCCCCTTCACCGTATTCCCCCCCGACAATCAGTCCTGCTTTGAAGACTCCGGGAAGGACGAGAACACCCTTCGCCTTCTGAAGAAATTCCTTCCCCCCTTTCACGTCGTTAAAAAGCTTTAAGGCGCTATCGACGTTCGACTCGATTTCCTTAGCTGTTGCAGCATAAGAAACGGGAACGAAAAAGAAAACGAACATAACGATCAGCCATATCACCAAGACTGGTGTCGGGTTACCCTTTCGGGTCGAAACCAAACTTTTTCCTTTCATGACCATACCTCCCTTTCTCTTGTATCTTTCAACACCTAACCGTTTCTATCGCCTTTATCCCCATCTGTCGAGTTTATATCCAGTGACATTGAGATTCGGCGCTGAAGCTCTCCACCCCTGCCTACCGGCAGGCAGGCATCCCGTCAGGACGGGACAGGCACGGCGGCGCTTCACGGATAGCCGAGACTTTCCAGTCTCGGCGAAAATGCGGGTGCCGGACAAGAATGTCCGGCCTATCGGGTTTTTGAAATCGCTGCATTCATCCCCGCCCAAAGAGCGGGGCATTCTGCGGCAGTTTCGTAAATGGGAAACCTACTGGGAAGACCAGAGTTTAAAGATCTGATTCAACATTTCTTTCTTTTTCTTTAACATCTCCTGCTTTGAACTGCACCGTGCTGTCCCTGAAGCTGCCCCTGGATGGCCATCTCCAATGTTGAGCGTTCGCATGATCTCTCCGATATTTTTCGTGTGTCCCCCCCTATTCCCATTGATGGAAAGGGACATGGAGAAACCGAGGTGATTGCTCTTGACCCCCCGATCGAGGAGATTGTAGACCTCCAGGACTCCTAGTGCCTGAGGGTAAATGAGGAATGCCAGGTTCTTGATGAGGTGAGGCCTTCGCTGGTATGTCGTGAGATCAATGACGATCATCTCTTTCGAACCATCCTGTTCAAGGAAGGAGGAAGAATGTTCGATGATCTGACGTATGCGTTCTTCCTCTTCCCGATACTGTTTCAAGCGTTTTTGGACAAACGGGAGGTCAGAAACCTCTTCCATGGGGCGATCCCTCAACTGTTGGACCACGTTTCTCATGTAGGCGGCCTGATCCTCAGGAGAGGAAAAGTGAACCTTCAGGGTCAGGTCGACCACCGTTCCAGGAGTCTCTTTCCTCCATTCCTCCAAGGAGGCATAAGAAAAACTGTCGATGATATCTGCCTCTTCCACTGACTTTAGAAAGTGAAATGGAAGCTCCGTTCTTTCGGAAAAATATTCATAGACCACGCGACTACAGCTCGGTTTTAGATCGAATCGACCGGGAATGGATGCGGGATCAATCTTTCTCAATTCCAGCTCTTGAAGATTTCCTTCATGATGGTCGAACCAAAGGCCACACTCGAGGGGATAGGGGAGATCGCAGACCACGTCTTTCTCGGTAATCGTCATTTGAGATTTGATGATCGTCAGGGGTCCCGCAAAGCGAATCCGATCTACTTTCAAGGCCCATGCACAGAGGGCAGCACTCACCAACCCATCAAAGTCATTGTGGGTAACGATCTTTTCGTAGACGAAAGGCTCTTTTTCCACAGAGTGCGTCAACGATGTCTCCATTTCATTAAAAAGTTTACCATGTTTTGTCCCCTTTGACAAATCGGGTAAATCTGGTTAAAATGAAATTGAAATTCAATTTCAAAAAGGGTCCTTCCATTAAAACAAACTTCTTCAAGACACGAATTTCTGGAAAAGGGCTAAAGGCGACCAGGCAGAGGGAAGAGATTCTTGATGTCTTTCTCAATTCCTCGGGCCACAGGAACCTTGCTCAAATCTATGCCCAGGTGGCGAAGGTCCATCCCAAGATAGGCTACACGACGGTCTATCGAACGCTGAAGCTTTTCACCCGTTTGGGCCTAGCCGCCCAAAGGAAATTTGTGGATGGAGAGACCCAGTATGAGCCCACGGAGGGAAAGAGCCACCATGATCACTTGATCTGCCTCGAGTGTGGGAAGATTATTGAATTCGAGGATGATGCTCTCGAAACACTTCAAAATGGCATTGCCCACCGCTACCGTTTCAAAGTTTCCCACCACAGGATGGAACTTTACGGCCGATGTGCGGATTGCAAATCCAAAAAGGGAATTTCTAAAACAAAAAGGTGAACCCCGTTAGAAAGTCTTCCACTTTCTAACGGGAAGGCTCACATGGGGCATTAAACCCTGTGTTCGCTGAAAAAGGAATAACGATCATCCCCCGCTGCGAGCTGCGAACAGCGGGCCTTTCTAACGGGGTGAAGGATGGAGTCTTGTACCCAAAGGGAGATCAGACCCACGGAGTCCCCCAAAGAGAAAGTCATTCTCATTGGAAATCCGAATGTGGGGAAATCGGTCATCTTCAATTACCTTACCGGCAAATATGTCACCGTCTCAAATTATCCGGGGACGACCGTGGAAGTTGCCATGGGTACGATGGCAGCCAAGGGGAAAAGATTTCGGGTCGTCGATACCCCAGGAATCAACTCCCTCATCCCCATGTCGGAAGATGAGCGGGTGACCCGAGACATCCTTCTCAACGAACCCCAACGGCATCTGCTTCAGGTGATCGATGCCAAGAACCTCCGGCGCGGTCTTCTCATCTCACTCCAGCTAGTAGAAATGGGACTTCCCTTTATTCTCATTTTGAATATGTGGGATGAGGCAAAGAGCCGGGGTATTGAGATTCAGACCCAAATCCTATCCAAAATTTTAGGAGCTCCCGTTTTCAAAACCGTAGCCACCAGACGAAAAGGCGTGGAGAAAATCAAGGAAAATCTTGACGTCAAACCGCCTTCCTCGATCTCCATGGTCTACCCAGAAGCGATTGAAAATAGTGCTTTACGAATCACTGCCCTCCTCCCTGAGGCTCCCATCTCCAAACGTTCTCTGGCATTGATGCTTCTCGCCGGAGATGAAAGCCTTGCTGAATGGCTTCATAAAAATCTTTCAGAGGAAGACATTCTGCAAATTGAAAAAATCCATCAGGAGACTCAGACGCGTTTCGCTGACCCAATTGGTTACCTGATCAATCAGTCGAGACTCCGGAAGGTGGATGAACTTCTGTCAGAAGTAATGAAAATGGAGAAAGAGGCGCCCAAAACCTTGTCCACATTTTTGGGAAGGCTTTCGATTCATCCCTTTTGGGGAATCCCTATCCTCCTCCTTGTTCTCTGGCTCACTTACCAGTTTGTGGGAGTCTTTGGAGCTCAGACGAGTGTCAAATTTCTGGAGGAGACCGTCTTTGGAAAATGGTTTCTTCCGCCTATCACCTATTTGGTTCACCGTTTCATCCCCATCCCAATCCTTCAGGAATTGCTCATTGGCCCTTATGGAGTCCTCACCATGGCTCTTACCTACGCCATCGCTATCGTCCTACCCATCGTCGGCTGTTTTTTTCTTGTCTTCGGATTCATGGAAGATTCCGGATATCTTCCCAGATTAGCCGTAATGACCAATAAAATCTTTAAAAAGATGGGGTTGAACGGTAAGGCCGTGTTGCCCATGGTTTTAGGACTTGGGTGTGACACCATGGCCACGATGACGACGAGGATCCTGGATACTGAAAAGGATAGAACGATCGTCACGCTTCTTCTCGCCCTGGGAGTTCCCTGCTCGGCTCAGTTGGGGGTCATCCTCGGGATGTTCGCAAACCTTCCTATTTTCTACCTTCTCATCTGGATTTTTGTCCTCGCTGGAATTCTGGTTCTGGTGGGATATCTGGCGGCACGTGTCCTTCCTGGCGAAGGTTCCGATTTCATTCTGGAGATCCCACCCCTCAGGATCCCTCAGCTCTCAAATATTGCGGTGAAAACCTTGGCCCGGATCGAATGGTATCTGAAGGAAGCCGTTCCCCTGTTCATTCTGGGCACCCTCATTCTCTTCGCTCTTCACAAGACGAAGGTGCTGATTCTTCTGGAACGACTTGCGGCACCATTGATTGTCTATTTTTTAGGTCTTCCTGCCAAAGTGACGGAAGCCTTTATCATCGGTTTTCTCCGGAGGGACTATGGTGCAGCAGGTCTCTTCGTCCTGGCCAAGGAAGGGCAGCTTAATTCCCACCAGATCCTAGTGAGCCTAGTAACCATCACCCTTTTCATCCCTTGCATTGCCCAATTCTTTATGATGATCAAGGAGAGGGGGTTGAAGAAAACCCTCTGGATGTCTGCGGTGATCTTTCCCATTGCCTTTGGAGTGGGCGGAATGTTAAATTTTTTGATGAAATGGATAGGAATCTAATGTTCGCGAACTGCAATCTCAAATGTCAAAACTCATGGTTCGACAAGCTCACCATGGTTTCATCTTTCAGCATGTTCAAGACGTCATCCTGAGCCTGTCGAAGGATGACATTTGGATTTTGACATTTGCCCTTTCGCCGGGACTGAAATGAAGTCAACATTGAAATGTCCTCTCTGTGGGAAGCAATTCGATGAGGGAGCGATGAAATGCACAGGATGTCTCCTCTCGAAAAACTGCGACTTGATTTGCTGTCCTCATTGCGGATATTCCTTTAAGGAACGATCTGCCATTGTCGATTTCGTTAAATCCTTTTGGAAAAGAAAGGCGAAATCATGAGAGAAGAATTTGAAAGGAAGAGAGGTCCCCATCGGAGGATGTGGGGAGCGGCTGAAGGGGTTGAAGCGGAGAGAGTTGAAGAGCTTCTCGAACTGATCTGGACCATGAGAGAGAAAGGGGTCTCTGATCTGGATCGACTCTTAGAGACAACTCCGGATGTGGAAGCCAATCACATCCTCCGTTTAATGATTAAAGACGATCTTTTTGACGTGGATGGGAAACGAGTCGTCCTCAAAGAGCGTGGAGAGGAGAAGGCCCGAGAGATTATTCGGCGCCACCGTTTGACGGAGAGGCTCCTCTCGGAAATCTTTGAGATGTCCGAAGAAGAGGTGGAAGAGGAAGCCTGTAAACTGGAACACATCCTGAGCCCGGGAGTGACGGAAAGCGTCTGCACCTTCCTCGGACATCCACCTACTTGTATCCACGGGAAGCCCATCCCAAGAGGGGAGTGCTGTTCGAAGTTCAAGAAGGAGATGAAACCTCTCGTCATCCCCCTTGACGAACTGGGATTGGGCGAGGAGGGCCGAATTGTCTTTATCGCTCCCAAATCGCATCAGAGGCTCGACCGGCTCAGCACCCTCGGGATCGTTCCAGGCAGTATTGTCCGGATGCACCAAAAGAACCCGTCCCATGTCTTACAGATTGGAGAGACAACCCTTGCTCTGGATAAGGACATCGTGAAAGATATCTATGTGAAGAAGACAAATCCCGGTTAAAAAACCTCATCCGGAAATTCCCCACAGATTTCTAGCCAAACATATTTGAAATTTCCCCGCTACTCCCCTCCCCCTTTTCGATGGGGGAGGGTGAGGGTGGGGGTGGACAGAATAAAGACCCTCCGGTCCCCCCTCCCCTTCATCCCCTCCCACCAGGGGAGGGGAGATTATTCGGGGGTATTGAACAAAAGTTGGAACTAAATCGTCAGCTTTAAACATGTAGGAATCCTGCGAGATAAAAAAGGGGTTGCAAGAAATCGCAACCCCTAGAGATATTCTTAGTTTCTAGGCTAGGAAGTCCGTTTGGTTCTTACTCCTCCTCTTCCTTTTTATTAAGTCCACCCCGGCGTTCCATCTCCTCTTGAATCAATTCTCCCAGAGTGGAGGTAGGAGGGCCCTGGTTCGAGATATACTTTTCAATCTCAGCCTTCTCAACTTTGTCCGCGACCCCTTTCATGCTGAGACCAATCCTCCGTTCGTGGGGATCGATGTGTAGGACTACAGCGGAAACCGTATCCCCGACCTTCAGCACATCGGAAGGCTTTTCTACCTTTTCCCGGCTGATCTCCGAAACATGAACCAACCCTTCAATCCCCTCTTCCAGTTCGATGAAGGCGCCGAAATCGGTCACATTGGTCACCTTCCCCGTTACCACCTCTGCCCTCCGGTACCTCCTCGCCACATCCCTCCACGGGTCAGGCATCAGCTGTTTGATTCCAAGGGAGAAACGCTCATTTCTTGGGTCGATATTGAGGACCAAAGCCTCCACTTCCTGTCCCTTTTTATAGAGTTCGCTGGGATGTTTGATCTTCTTGGTCCACGACATCTCAGAAACATGAACCAGGCCGTCCACCCCTTCCTCAAATCCAATGAAGATCCCAAAGTCCGTGATGGTCTTAACCTTTCCCGTCACCTTTGTCCCTACGGGATATTTTTCTTCGATCAGGGCCCATGGATTTGGCTCAGTCTGTTTCATCCCCAAGGAGATCCGTCGTTTGGTTGGATCGCAATCCAAAACCATCACCTCCACTGCGTCACCGATGTGAACGACTTTGGAGGGATGTTTCATCTTCTTGCTCCAGGTCAGTTCTGAGATATGGACGAGCCCTTCGACTCCTTCTTCTAACTCCACAAAGACACCGTAATCTGTGATGTTGACGGCTCTTCCCTTCATCCGGGTTCCCACCGGATACCTTTTCTGTACAGTCTCCCACGGATCGGGCAGAGCCTGTTTCAATCCTAACGAAACTTTCTCCTTCTCCCGATCGTAATGGAGGATCTTTACCCTTATCCGGTCCCCCACCGAAAGTTTTTCCGAGGGATGCCCAATCCTTCCCCACGCAATATCGGTGATGTGAAGAAGGCCATCGATCCCACCTAAATCAACAAAGGCACCGTAATCGGTGAGGTTTTTCACTGTGCCTTCTACAATCTCCCCTTCGATGAGGTTTTTTAAGGTTTCATCTCTCAGCTGCTTCCGTTCTTCTTCCAGAAGCGTGCGCCGGGAAAGGACAATGTTATTCCGTTTCCTGTTGAACTTGATCACCTTAAACTTCAGTCGTTGGCCGATCAGGGAGTCGAGATTTCGCACCGGTTTCAAATCGATTTGAGAGCCGGGGAGAAAGGCATAGACCCCGCCGATGTCGACGGACAGCCCTCCTTTCACTTTAGACATCACTTCCCCCTCCATGACCTCGCCTTCCCGGCAGGAGCGGCTCACGTCTCTCCATATGGTCACCTTATCGGCTTTTTCTTTTGATAAAATCAGCAACCCCTCTTCACTATCCTTCTTCTCTATGAGGACTTCGATCTGATCTCCAACCTTCACATCGACCTTCCTATTCCTCTTTAGAAATTCCTGCATGGGAATCTGGCCTTCAGATTTATATCCCACATCCACCGTCACATGATCCGGAGTGATCTCAAGAACCGTCCCCCTTAAGATCTGCCCCTCCTCAATGGTCTTGAGACTATCTTCATACAGAGTCTTAAAATCCTCGTGGTCATCCCTTTGACGGAATTCCTTAACTTGTCTTTCTCCTCCAGCAGGAGCCCCTGCTTTCTTTTCGTCTGCAGGAGTCGAATTTTCCTTCGCCATTCAAAAACCCCTTTCCTAACAATAATTTAACCTGTAGACCCTCGATTAGATAATTCAACCCTTCCCCCAGGTTCAGGGTGGATATCTATTTCATTTCATAAAAGAGTTATCCCCTCTTGCTACAACACGGCGGGACTCTCACTT
>CAYMJV010000071.1:0-15944 GCA_964390545.1 uncultured Syntrophaceae bacterium | reverse complement strand
GCATGAAGCCCCTGGCGACGGTTCCATTGGCATATCTGACGACCACCTTAGTCGGCTCCATTTCCTTCACCCCGTTAGAAAGCCCCGCTGCTTGCAGCGGGGATGAAGGTAATTTCCTTACGGGAGCGAACACGGGGTTTAATGCCCCGTGTGAGCCTTCCCGTTAGAGGGCCAAAGATCTTCTAACGGGGTTCACTGTCTCCAGAGAACTTGAGAATCGCTGTCCTTGTTGAGATTTCTGAAAAAGTCCAGAAATCTCTGATTACACCGATTATGAAGCGATTCCAGGGATTACAGATGCATTGAAAAATAAAGACAAATCTATGGAATCATTTTTTCAAATCTATGTAATTAGAGAGCGAAAAGTATTTTTTTAGAGCTTTCTTGTTTCTTGAACCCAACCTATTATTAAAATTTTCTTATCAAACGAACTCATCTTTGTCAACCAGAATGTCTGAGATCTCTGAAAAAGTGGCCGCAGAAGAGTGAGTCTCTCCGGGCCAAAAAGGTCTATTTGACGTTGAAAACCGGCTTTCGTTTCTCTAAAAAAGATCTTAATCCCTCCTGGCCGTCCGAATGGGTTGCACAATTCGAAAGCCCCAGTCGCTCTCGTTCGATGTGGGTCTCAAAGGCTGTATTGAAGGAATCTGTGAGGAGGGCTTTGCACCAGCCAAAGGAGTGAAGAGAAATTTTCGCCAGTTCATGGGCCATCTTCATTGCTTCTTCCAGGGCATGCCCATCCTCCACAACTTTGGTCACCAATCCCCTGTCCATTGCCTGCTCTGATGAGATGGGTTTATCAAACGCAACGATCTCCAGGGCACGGGCCAAACCAACAAGTCTTGGAAGCGTGAATGTGCCACCCCCATCAATGCAAAGGCCGCTGGAGGTATAGGCTTGCCGCAGGATGGCTGATTTGGCCATCACGCGGAAATCGCAGGCCAGAGCCAGCGAAAATCCCCCGCCCGCTGCAACGCCGTTGATAGCGGCGATCACAGGCTTTCTCATCCGACGAATCTCCAAAATGGCCTGATGGTACCGGGCAGCCAATTCGTGGAAGGCGGCTGGTGCGCCTCCAATAAAGCTAAGCGCCCACTTGAGATCTCCACCCGCGCAAAAAGCCTTCCCTTCCCCTGAGATGACTATTCCTGCGACCGAATCATCTTCAGCAAGCTTAATAAGATGTTTTTCAAGGGACTCGAGCAGCTCGAGATCGAATGCATTGAACGCCTCTGGCCGGTTTAGAAGGACTTGAGTGATTTCTCCCTCTTTCTTGAGTTTTACCGACTCTGCCATCTTATTTGCCTCCTGCCCACTGCTTACTGCCTTGTGGGTACTGCCTCCTGCCTTCTGCCTACTCTCTAATTCGGGCTTATCCCTTTCTGCTTTTCATAAGCTTCTTTAAGGTTTTTGAAAAATTCAGAGGGAACTTTATACCCTAAACTTCTTGCTTTTTTGATGTCCTCCCAGGCCTTCTCATACTCTCCGTTATAATGATAGATATGGCCGCGATAGTAGTATGCCGAGGCATACTTCGGATCTATTTCAATAGCTTTGGTGAAATCCAGGATCGCTCGATCATATTCCCCCATTCTTCGATAGACGAATCCCCGGTTATAATAGGCAATAGCGTATCTTGGATTTAGCTCGATGGCCTTGGTGTAATCTGCAATAGCCTTATCAAACTCACCCATCCTGCTATGGGAGTATCCTCGGTTGAGGTAGGCTACAACAAATTCCGGATTGACATCAATCGCTTTATTGTAATCGGAGACAGCTTTTCTAAAATCGCCCTTTTGAGAAGCGTCCACACCGCGATTGAAATAGGTTTCAGCGCTCTCAGTAGGAAGAGGGGCCTTCTCAATCGGTTTTTCAGTCGCACATCCCACAAGCAGAAGAAAGACGGCCCAAACAATTATTCCTATCCGTAACGTCATCGTCCTTTCTCCAAATGTCCAAGCATTATAGCAAATATTATTTTTAAAGACCACGAGCCGTTTTTGAAAGGCCCATGAGATGGTGAAACAGGTTCAGCATGACCGTCATGGGTCGCTCTTCCGGTCATCTCGAATTCATTTCGGGATCTCGATTTTAGTATCCCCTTCGGGGATGGTGGAAACCCCTCGCCTTGAGGCGAAGCGAAAATAGACGAAATGTGAACAAAGAGAACATAAGCCAAAACGGAAGCGAACCCAACCATCCCGTCATACCCGCGAAAGCGGGTATCCAGTGGGTTCTTTTCTCAGATTCTCTTCTGGATTCCTGCCTTCGCAGGAATGACCACGGAGAGAGAATTAGGAGCGAAGTCGAGTTGAAGTCGACATGTTTTCGGAACCCCTCGCCTTCAAGACGAGGGTAGTTCAGTTCTGGATTTATGGTTTGACACGTTTCCCATGGACGGGGACCTTTCAGTCGCAAAGGGGAAGAATAGATCAACGAAGTTGCCTTTATGCACACAAAAATGGTATGGATAGTGCAGGTATAACTTCAGCCTCAGATTTGATCTTAACCTTAACCCTTAACCTCGACCTTAGCCTGAAGGACTTTATACTATGACTTCTATTTATCTCATTCGCCACGGACAAACCGCATGGAATAGGGAGGAGATCTTTCGAGGGAGGACGGATGTCCCCCTCGATCAGACCGGGTTCAAACAGGCAGAACTGGCAGGAGAATATTTTAAGGGAATGGAGATTCACGCGATCTATTCAAGCCCTCTGGCGCGGGCCTGGCAGACGGCCGAAAAGATAGCCGATCTCCATTCTCTGAAGGTCCAACCTCTTGAGGGGATCATCGATATGAGTTTTGGAAACTGGGAAGGTCATCCCCATGATGAGGTTAAAACAATGGATCCTGAGACCTACCGCCAATGGAGAGACGAGCCCCATCGGGCCAGACTACCTGAAGGAGAGAGCCTGGATGAAGTTCGTGTGAGGGCCATGGCCGCTGTTGAAGAGGTGATCCGATCCAACTCCGGCAAGACCCTTGTCCTCGTCTCTCATCGGGTTGTCAACAAAGTGCTCATCTGCGGGGTTCTCGGGTTAGACAACTCCCATTTTTGGCAAATTGGCCAGGATACCACCGCGATCAATCTAATCCAGTACAGGAATGGAAAGTACATCCTCTCCCTTTTGAACGAGACCTGCCATCTTAAGCGTCTGAAGGAGGAATGGGCGAAGGTTGACTTTTGATAATATTAATCAGCCTGTAATTGTGTAGACACCGGAGACTAAATCCCTCCTTGCCTCCCTTTACAAAAGGTCCCGCCTTTAGCGGGATTTGGAAAAGAGGGGTTACCTGCCTGCGCGAAGCCGCTTCGGCGAAGGCAGGGGGGAGATTTTTAAACAATATGCCTGTTCAATTATGGTCTCTTTAGTAACTGGATTGGAACAATTAGACGGGAGAGCTGACAGATGGAATACTTTGACACGATAAAAAGACATGACTACGAGCAGATATCCATCATTCAGAATCAGAAGGCGAAGCTGTTTGCTATCGACGTGATTCATGATACGACGAGGGGGCCCGCCGTGGGTGGGACTCGATTCATGAAGTACCCTAACGAAGAAGAGGCCATCCGTGATGCCTTGAAACTTTCGAGAGGTATGACTTACAAAAGCGCTGCGGCAGGTCTGGATTGCGGTGGCGGTAAGACGGTCATCATGGAGATGGAAGGGATGGATCGAACCTTGGCCCTCAAGACTTTGGGCCGATATATTGAACATCTGCAGGGGAGAAGGTATACGGGCAGAGATCTGGGTGTCTCCACAGAAGATATTGACTTTATGAGAACGGAGACTCGATGGGTAGCCGATGAGACACCCGCTGGAGTTGGAGATCTATCGGAAGCCACGGCCTATGGGGTTTACCAAGGAATCAAAGCCTGTTTGGCAGAAGCCTATGGCAACGATTCCTTGAAAGATCGATCCATCTGCGTTCAGGGTGTGGGAGAAGTGGGCTATTGGGTGGTTAAATATGCCATCGAAAATGGGGCGAAGGTGACGATTAGCGATATCCACCCAAAGGCGATTGAAAAAACCGCGAAAGCATTTCCAGTCACTGTGGTGAAGCCGGAGGAGATCTATGGGGTGAACGGGGATGTGTTTTCTCCCTGCGCCATCGGAGGGATCGTTTGCTCTGAAACCATTCCGAAATTTAGATGCCGGATCATCGCAGGAAGTGCCAACAATGTTCTAGCAACAGAGGAGGATGGGATCGCGCTGTTTCAAAGAGGAATCCTCTATGCCCCCGACTATGTCATCAATTCAGGAGCCCTCACTCAATGGTGGTATCGTCAGAAGACCTATGACGTTAAGAATAAAAGAGATCCTAGGGAGGCCATCAGCGATTTATATCCTCTCATCAGAAATATTCTTAAAGAATCGAGGGAGAAAAAGCTTGCCCCCGCGAGGGTGGCAGATCGATATGCGGAGGGTCAGCTCAAGAAAGGGAAAACATACAGGGATATTCATTGGGGATATGAGAAATAGCAAGAGAATCTGGAGAGAATCTGGGGAAAGTTGCTAAAAAAGACAGAAACCTAAATTGTCCTAACCAGTATTTGATACTTCGGCTGCGCCAAACCCCGGCCTCTAGGACGGGGTCAAAAGCGTCGCTCAGTATCAACCCTGAGCCCCTTGGCTGCACTCGGGGCCTTGAGTTTGTCGAAAGGCAAACCTCGGGCGCTTGTCCTGAGCGCAGTCGAAGGATCAGACCGGGGATAGTCGGAGGGTTGGTTTGCGAGATAGTGTGAAAATGAGTCTCGATTGCAGTTTCCACCTGCGAATCTTCACTGTGAGCCGCCTTTCAGAGTTAACGATTACTGATTGAGGCGTTCCTAATAAAAAGGGCGAGCTATTTTTGCTCGCCCCTGTTGAGATAGATTTTGGATTTTTCTAGCTCTATCCCCTACCTCCCATAGAATTGAATCCACACCTGGGATTCCTCGTTATATTGACGTCAGTAAGGGTATTCTCCAGGTTTCATTGTTAGCACATCAAATTCACGGTTAAGTTCAGGGTGAGTGTCTCTAAAGGGTACACACCCCTCCAACAGTAGCAAGAACAAAAGAACCATTATTTTTTTCATCTCGCTTACCCCCTCTGCATAATTTCTTTACAAAGGGCTGAATAGTCCTCTGCTCCGTGACTGTCTGCCTGCATTCAAAGATGGTCTTTCATCTTCAGTCCTGATCCTTAGCCCTGATCATGGGGTCTGTTTCACTATTTAAAATTGCAGCCATGAGGATTAAGGAAAGAAAGGTTGATGAAGAAATGAGGAGTGATTGGATGTCTTCTTAACAGCGAAGAATCGATTTGTTTTGAGAATAAGAGGTTATTGGGGAGTAAAAGAGGCAGTACTGCTCAATGAGGTTATCGCTCTGAAATAATATTCTGGATAAGGCAATTGGCACAGGGGCGTTAAAATCGTTCTGGAAGATTGACAAATCTTCATCATAGGTGTCCTCGAAACTCATATCGTCAAAAAGGATGACGGTTCCTGATAAATTGTAGTATTCGAGATAAGTTGAGAACAACGGGATAAAAAAAGAAATTGCTAAGATTAAAATAACATTTAACTTTTTGAACCTACTCTTCATCTTGCAAGATTGTCCCTTTGCAAACGAATTCTCCGTATTCTATCTCTCCCTTGGAAGAGAAAAATAGGACTTCATGCCTTCATTGGCTTTTCCCCAGCCCACACTTGTTCACCTATCCAGCTACTTCTTCAGAAACCTCCCCAGTTTCGAAAAGGAGTTCATCCCGTTCATAGTCATCCATTTGCGCGACTCTGATAGATTCCCATCCTTCACGAAGATCCGAAGGCGAGACATCTGCAATTTTTTGGGACAGCTCCTCCCCAATGATTAACTTGGTAAGGGAAATCACTGCGCGGGCTGCCTCATCGGCTTGTTTCAAATCTTTTAAGTTGGCCATCTTCATCACAGCTTCCAAAAATTCTTTTCTTGTTTTCATGTCACAGCCTCCCTCTTTCTTAAAAACCTGTTTCATTATACATTTCACCAAAACTCCTCTGAAGGAATGTAACCCGTCTCAGAAAAACGATCTTGATTTCCAGAATCATTGATGAAGCAAACGGAATATAGGATTGAGCGGAGGTTAATCATAACGACTATATTAAGAATGTCCCTCCGATTAAAATAAAAAGGCCGGAACCACCGAAGGTTCATCCTTCGGTAGCTCGGCTATCTTGTAATCAATAGACCCGCCACTTTCCGCTCCCTCCTCACGAAGGGTTTAGCTTTATCGGGTGAAGCAGTTTAATTATTATTTTACATATCAGAAAATGTTGAATTTGTCAATCAAAAAAAACCTTGTGAAAATTATCTTTTTAACGATTATCATTGAAATCTGACATAACAATCTGGATTCTTACCTTGAAGAGTGCAGGAAGGAGTCACCAAGAGACTTGGCAGTGCCTCTAAGATCAGATCCTGACTTTCACACTTAAATTGCTCATCCGGCCCCACCCTTCCCACTGCCTACCTGCAGGCAAGCATCAAGGGGAGGGAGGTAAGTAAATTCATTTGGACTTCTTCGGAGGGTAGGAGGCTTCGATCACGCTCTTCATTCCTCCCCGGACATTGAACTCACCTGTGACCATTGTTTTGATCGGTTTGGAGGCCTTGACAAAATCTCTGAGGATTCGATTGACCGCATTTTCGTAAAAAATCCCCAGGTTTCGGTAGGCGAGAATGTACATCTTTAACGCCTTTAGTTCGACACACCATTGGTCAGGGACATAACGGATGGTAATGGCTCCAAAATCAGGCAGCCCGGTCCGGGGGCAGACAGAGGTGAACTCAGGAATAGAGATCGTGATCTCGTAGTTTTTAAATTGATTTCTGAAGCATTCGATCTTCGGAAGGGGGGCGTTGATACCTGCCCGGGCATGGTCCTCAGTAGATTCAACCATAAAATCTCCTTTCTCAAAAATCATAATGCAAAGTATATGAATAATCAATGGAAAATCAGTTTGAAAAGTCGCATTTTGATGGTTACATTATAAAGTAAGCGTTTAGGACTTTTCGAAGAATGGCACGATTATGAAAATGCTGCGGAATGCCCCACCCTTATGGGCGAGGACGAATGTAGCGATTTCAAAGACGCAATAGGCCGGACATTCTTGTCCGGCAACCGCATTTTCGCTATAAATTAAAGGAGACTTAAGAAATGAAGCGGGTTCTTCGGATTTTATCAAATAGTGGGCCCCAGGAAAGCACCATGCGAAACATCGGGGGTGCTCCTGTTTTTGATGATGATCTGCTCGATGCCTATTCCAAGGCCGTCATCAGCGCAGCGGAGAGAGTTAGCCCATCGGTCGTCAATATCGAAGTCCAAAAAAAACCAGAGGGGAGACGGACGACCCATTTCCAACTTCCAGACGAGATGCGTGGCAGCGGCTCCGGTTTTATCTTCACTCCGGATGGATTCATTCTTACCAACAGCCATGTGGTCCACCAGGCGAACAAGATTGACGTGGCTCTCTCAGACGGCCGCCGTTTTCAGGGAGACCTTGTAGGCGATGACCCGGATACAGACTTGGCCGTCGTCAGGGTGGACGGATCAAAATTTGTGGCTGCGCCTCTAGGCGATTCTCAGAAAATACGGGTCGGTCAACTGGTGATCGCCATTGGCAACCCCTACGGGTTTCAATGCACCGTAACGTCCGGGGTCGTCAGCGCCCTTGGACGGTCCCTCCGGTCCATGTCAGGCCGTTTGATTGATAATGTCATCCAGACGGATGCAGCCCTCAATCCCGGAAACTCGGGTGGGCCTCTTGTCAACTCTATGGGGGAAGTCATTGGAGTGAATACGGCGGTGATCCTTCCCGCCCAGGGAATCTGTTTTGCAATTGCCATCAATACAGCCAAGTATATTGCTGCACGGCTCATCAAAGAGGGCAAAATTAGACGTAGCTATATCGGTCTCGGAGGGCAGAATGTTCCCCTTCATCGTCGATTTGTGAGATTCTTTCACCTCCCGGTGGAGAGCGGAGTCTTGGTCGTTTCAGTAGAAAAGAACAGCCCGGCCCAGAGAGCGGGCTTGTTGGAGGGAGATATCATCATCGGTTTCGATGACCAGCCTGTTGTCGGGATTGATGACCTGCACAAGATGTTGACGGAGGAGAAGGTTGGGGTTCATGCGAAACTAACAGTCCTTCGACGGTCAGAAAAACTGGAGATCGATATCGTTCCAGAAGAATCCAGGACCAGAGGTGCCGATTAAGGATCGACCTATTCATGGTGACCCCTTTGACAGAAAGATAAGGAGTTCAATGATGGAAGAAAAAATTTTTGTTAGGAAATCGGAGACCATTTACCGGAACCATGGGAGCATCGAGAATGGCACCTTCCTGGGACGCTGGCATTTCTCCTTCGATCAGTACCATGATCCGCAATTCATGCATTTTGGGACCCTCCGTGTTTTCAATGATGACACCTTATCTCCGGGAGCAGTTTGGCCTCTCCATCCCCATCACGATATTGAGGTGGTGACCTATTGTGCCGAGGGAGAGTTTCGCCACGCAGACGAACACGGGCAAGGTGGGGTCCTCAAGAAGGGATGGGTCCAGCATACCACGGTGGGAAGCGGGATGTGGCATTCAGAGATCAATAACCGGAAGGATGAGACGATGCGGTTTATCCAGATGTGGTTCTTCCCTTCAAAGAAAGAGCTCAAGCCTTCGGTGGAGCAGATGGCTGTGGATCAAAAGGACCGGACCAATCGCTTCCTGCTCCTGGTATCGAATGAGGATTTAGATGGCCTCAAGATCTTCTCGGATGCGAAGGTTTATTCTTCTTTCCTCCAGGCCGGTCACCGGGTGAAACATGAAATCAAAGCGAACCAGGGGGGTTATCTCTATGTCGTTGAGGGAGGGCCCATCCGTGTGAATAAGCATTTGGTTTCAGCCCTGGGTGCAGCCAAGATCACCGGAGAATTGGAGATTGCTGTAGAAGCCGAGGGGGATTCGGAACTTCTCTTTGTGGAAGTCCAATTGTAGAATTAAATAAATACACCCTCACAACCCCCTCTCCCCTGGAGGGAAAAGGTTGAGGGATGGAGGAAAAGAATGGCAGAGCCCAAACGTGTCCCTCCAGAAGAGGTTTTTCAAAATTTGAAAGCAGGAAAAGCCCTATTGGTCTGCGCCTACGACGATGATGCGAAGTTCAAGAGGATGCAGCTCGAAGGGGGCATCTCCTTCGATGAATTCAAATCCAGACTTCCCTCCATATCAAAAGATCAGGAAATTGTTTTCTATTGCACCTGAACCAAAGAGGCCAGCGCTGCCGGTCAGGCAGCCAAATACATCGGAATGGGATATAAGAATGCCAAGGCCCTCTTGGGCGGTGTTGAGGCGTGGAAAAAGGCGGGTTATCCAATCGTCGAAGAGAAATAAAACCCAAATGTCATTGCGAGGTCGTATCGACCGTGGCAATCTGACACTTTATTCTATTTCCAGCTCAAAGAAAAATTGATAATCCATTCGGTCAGGTTATAATTCAATTAATTTTAACTTCAAAGGGGGATCCCAATGTCCATGGAGAGCATCGGACGAAGAAGATTTATCAAAGGCGTATCATCTACTTTCTTAGGAATGATAGCTGCTCCTCTTCTGAAACCTGTCTCTTCCTTAGCAAGAATAGAGAAGATGCAGGGCCTTGAGTATCGAACCCTTGGTAAAACCGGGCTCAAAGTCACGGTTGTCGGGATGGGAGTGATGAATTGTAGTGACCCGGCTGTCGTTCTGCGGGCTTTCGACCTCGGGATCAATTTTTATGATACGGCCGATTGTTACATGTGGGGCAAAAATGAAGAGATGGTGGGCAAAGCCTTCCAGGGAAAGCGGGATAAGGTATTGATTCAGACGAAGGTTCATCAGAATGAACAGAACAAGATGCGGGCTTCCGTGGAGCGGAGCCTTCGCAGATTGAAGACAGATTATGTTGATGTCCTTGTCTGGCATGGCCACAGTCATCCTGAGGAGGTTTCAGATACAAATCTCTATGAATTTATGATGAAGATGAAAAAGGAAGGGAAAACCCGCTTTACAGGGTTCTCAGCCCACAGCCGCATGGCTGCCCTTTTGAGGGAGGCGGCGAAATTGAATCATCATGATGTGGCACTGGTCTCTTACAATTTCACCCATTCAAAGGAATTGAAAGAAGCAGTGGCGCTGGCAGCCAAATCAGGGATTGGAATCGTGGCCATGAAAACCCAGGCCGGAGGATACAAAAAAGGGAAAATGGAAGGACTCAGCCCGCATCAGGCTGCCCTTAAGTATGTGCTGATGGATCAGAATGTCTCGACAGCCGTACCTGGGGTGACCACGATCGAAGAGATTGAAGAATGCGGAGCCGTCATGGGAACTTCTTTTTCAAGGAGCAACGTCGGCGAACTGAAGCAGTATCACGCTTTCCTTCAGGGAAGGATCTGCACCCTGTGTGGTGGATGCACCGGGGAGTGTCCTCAGGACGTTCCTTATCGTGATCTGTTAAGGGGTGTGATGTATCACGATGGTTATCAGGACGACCTGCTGGCAAAAAAAGTTTTCAGCGAGATAGGGTCGATTCAGTCCTTTGAGAAGTGTTCCGAATGCTCTTCCTGCTCCATTACTTGCAGAAGAGGACTTGATATTCGGGGCCAGATACGATTGGCACAGGAGATTTTAACTTGAAATCCCCCTTCTTCCCCCTTTTACTAACGGGGGACCTTTCACCCCTCCCTTTTCTAAAGGGAGGATAGGAGGGATTAGAGAGAAATGGTTTTTCGAAACCTCATCATTTTCTTAGCATTGATATTAACGTTGCATGGGAGTAATTCTTTGTCCAAAGAGATCCCCATCGAATCCCTCCTCCCGAAAAAACTTCCAGAAGGGTGGAGACAGATTGGCAGCCCTCACGGCTATAACCAAAAAAACCTTTTCAATCGCATCAATGGCCAGGCAGAGCTCTTTTTCAAATATGGTTTTCAAAAGTCTGTGTTTGCCCTATATCAGAATAAGTCCAATTCAAAAGACCAGATCGAGGTCGATCTCTATGATATGGGGAATGTGCTCCAGGCCTTCGGTATCTTTTCAAGGTTTCGAAGTGAAAATCGTTCGGCAGGGGTAGGTTCGGAATCCTATCTTGAAGACACCTCTCTTCTCTTCTATAAGGGTAGATACTTCGTCATGCTCTATGCAACAGAAGCGGACTCGTCCATTCTTACCAGATTGGCGAAAACGATCTCATCGGAGATACCAGATTCTTCCCCGTCGCCGAAGGAGATTGATTACTTCCCAAAGGGTGGACTCAAACCAGGCTCCATCGAGTATTATCCTGAAGGCTTATTGGGGTATCAGTTTTTCAAAAGAGGCTTCCAGGGGGTGTACCTGGAAAAGGCTGAGGATGAAAGAAAAGTTGAGGTTGAGATTAAGGCGAAGGGTCGGGATAAAGACAGAACAAACAATGGGCAGAAAGAATTCAAACTTTTCTTAGCCATTTTCGAAGATTCTCAGAAAGCGAACAATGCCCTAAAGGATTTCAAAGATAATCTTTCTAAGAAAGGAAAGGTTTCTTCAGGGAGTATCATTGAATTTAAAACCAGAGCGTTGAAGGGAGAAGACCCCTATCAGGGGAAGGTTATGGTGGTTCAGAAAGGGTTTTATCTTCTAGGCGCCGTGGGGTTTGAAAAGGAGGAGGACGGTGAGAATCGCTTGGCCGAATTCATGAGAGAAGTTAAATGAGAAAGCGATTCACGATGGATCCAAACATTCAAAGGGGGCGGAGGAAAGATCGGGGAGGAAAGAAATTAAGGGAGGAGATAGAATACGTTCATGAGCATGGAGACACATGTCAAACACTCTGTTGCTTTGACTTCGCGGTACAAAGCGCACTACCCACAGCGCTGTGGTGAGGCGCTTGACGAAGCCTTGTACTCCACGGAGGCGTATGATGCCTGGCGCGCGTTGGACCCGGGGTCCGATTTGCCGGTGTTCTCTCGGTTTGCGGCGTTGCCGGCGTTGTCCAAGCGGGAGCTGCGTGCGTGCGGCCCGCAAGGGTTCGTGCCCCATGGTCGTGATATCGCCGAGGGACTGGCCGCGCGCGAGATTGAATTGGTCGCAACGAGCGGAGCAACGGGTGATCAGGTCACTAATGTCTGGTATCAACCCTGGTGGAACGCTTCCGAGGCGGCATCTTGGCAACTGAATGCTCACGCCCGCGCCGTGGCCACCGGGGCCCATCGCGAGGCCATACTTACGAGTCCCTGGTGTGCCGGGTTTCCCTGTGAAGAGGCTTATCTGACGATGGAGCAGCGTACCTTAGGTCGCTTTCTCTTCCTGAGCGAGCGCTCCGACCCGAGTTCCTGGAGCAGCAACCTGATGGATCGCATGGTGGAAGAGCTCAACGTCTTCGAACCGGTCGTCCTGGAGGCAAACCCTTCTTTTCTGGCCAGGCTCTCACGCCATATCGTCAGCCGCCGCTTGCATGTGCACTCGCCAGCCCTCATTGTCCTGACGTACGAGAATCCCTCGGTCCTGCACCGCCGCCAGATCAGTCGGGCGTTCGATGCGCCCATCGCCAGTTCTTATGGCGCAACCGAAGCAGGTTATGTGTTTATGGAGTGTGAAGCCGGGCGCCTGCACCAGGTGACCACCACCTGCCATGTGGACTTTCTGCCCTTTGCCCCTGAGCATGGCGGGCCGGATTTGGGGCGGATTTTGGTCACCATCTTCGGCAACCCCTGGCGCTCCCTGGTACGCTTCGACATCGGTGATGTGGTGCGACTGGACGGACATGCTCCCTGCCCTTGTGGCCGCCGTGAGGGGCTGACCTTGATGTCGGTGGAAGGACGCACAATGAACCTCACACTGACGCCGGAGGGTCGGGCGGTGACGCAAGGTACCGTGGATCACGCCTTGGGCTCTGTTGCGGGGTTGGTGGAATACCAGATCCTCCAGACAGGCTCCTCGTCCTACCATCTTGGCTTCGTGGCCGAGGAAGCTGCGTTGCGCCACGTGGCGAACGAGGCCTGCGAGGCACTTCAAACAGTGTACGGGCCGGCGGCGGTCATCACAGCAGATCCCGTCGAAGCGATTGCTCCTGACCCGCCGGGTAAATACTGCCTATCTAAGAAGGTGGAGCCCATCGATCCCGACGTATTGCTCGACGACCAATTTTCACCCAGCGGACTCTGAGGAGGACTGCGGTTGGACAAAACTTCTGGGCCAGTGTCCATTTATCTCTTGGCAGGCGGACGAAGTTCGCTCCGCAGGGACAGAGATTCGCTGCTGACGCAGGTTCTGGCGAGTTGCGGCGTGCCTCGTCCGTCGGTTGCCTACGTCGGTGCTGCCAGCGGTGACAGCAAGCCGTTCTTCTCGATGATCTCGGGCTATTTGCGTAGGTACGGTGCAGAGCGCGTCACCCTCGCCCCGCTGGCCGACAGGCGGCGCAAGCTCGAAAAGGCCCGAACCATCCTGGAGTCGGCTGACATGGTCTTTATCAGTGGCGGTGACGTCGAGGCAGGAATGGAAGTCCTGGAGGAGCGGCAGATCCTGTCCTTCCTTCACGAACTATTCGAGAGGGGCAAGCCTTTCTTCGGCAGCTCGGCGGGGAGCGTTATGCTCGGGCGGCAGTGGGTGCGGTGGGAGGACCCTGCCGACGACGCGACGGCAAGTCCATTTCCCTGCATGGGGCTTGCGCCGATCGTCTGTGATACGCACGGGGAAGCAGAAGAGTGGGAGGAGCTGTGCACTCTGTTGCGGTTGACGCCGGAAGGCACGTTTGGTTACGGAATTCCAGCAGGAGCTGGGCTGTGCGTTCGCCCCGATGGGACGTTGGAGGCACTCGGGGCTCCGGTGCACTGTTATGTCCATCGCGGGGGCGCGGCAGTACGGAGGGCTGACCTACCGCCAATAGCGTTGTAGAAGGAATGGAATCGCGGTACCGCGGCTATCGCTTCTCCGCTTCCTCTATTTCCTCATCTCCCCGGTCTGCTTTTCGACAGGCAGTTTAACCCTGAAGGTTGAGCCTTTTCCTACCTCACTCTCCACCTCGATATCTCCGCTGTGGCTTTGAACGATTCCGTAACTAATAGCCAACCCCAATCCTGTTCCTTTGCCCGTCTGTTTGGTCGTAAAGAAGGGGTCGAAGAGTTTCGGAAGGTGCTCCTTGGGGATTCCGCATCCCGTATCTGCGAATGAGACCGTCGCCATTCCATTGTTGAGTTCCGTCCTGATGGTCAGGGTTCCGCCGTTTTCTGTCATCGCATCGGCTGCGTTGAGAAGGATATTCATGAAGACCTGCTGAATCTGATCTCCATCGACGAAGAGCATGGGGATCATCCCTCTAAACTCCTTGTTGATTTTGATATTCTGGAACGGGGCCTGTTTCTCCACAAGGGTGAGTGTCTGTTCAATCAGAGCGTGAATATCCCACTCTTTCTTGTCGGGTTTCCTCTGGCGGGCAAAGTCAAGGAGGCCCCTGACAATGTTTCGGCACCGGGTGGTCTGCTGGACGATATTCTCCAAATCTTTTTTCCAGGGGTGGTTCTCATCCACCTTCTTCAGCATCAGTGAACTGAAGGTGAGCACTCCGGTCAGAGGGTTATTGATTTCATGAGCTACCCCGGCTGCCAGCTCTCCAATGGCAGCCATCTTGCCCGCACGGATGAGTTGGTCCTGAACCTGCTGGAGTTCTTGCGTCCTCTCCTGAACCCTGTGTTCCAGGGTCTGAGTCCATCCTTCAATGGCGTCACGGGACCGCTTCAACTCCAAGATCATGTTGTTGAAGGAGTCAGCAAGCTCCCCTAATTCATCGTGAGACCGAACACCCACGGTCTGATCCAAATCACCGTGGGCTGCTGTCTTCGTTGCAGCTAAGAGTTTATCAATGGGTCGGTTCACAAATCGGGTGAGCAACAAGCTGAGCAGAAAGCTCAGCACGATAACGCTGACTACTCCCGAGATCATCATTCGGTTATAGATTTGGGCTCTTTCCTTCTCAAAACCTTCGAGGCTGATCATCGTGTCGAGGACGCCCAGAACATTCAAGGTTTTTGGGTGGCAGGGATAACAAGAAGGTTCATTATAAATCGGATTGATCAAACCCAAAAGACTCTGTTTTTCTGTGTGGTAGATACGGGTTTTGCTGTCAGAGGGAAGGAGGACCTTTGCCTGGTCCTCCCGGTGGCATCCATAACAGGCCTCAGCCTTCTTATCCACCACCGTCCCCACTCTTTCTTTATCAGAAGAGACGGTAATTTGACCCTGCTTGTTAAAAATTCGGACTTCGGCAATTCCTTTTCTCTCCGCCACGTCATCGATGATCCGCTGGTATTCGTCTCTTCGATCCTTGATCATTGCATTGCGAATGCTCAAACGGATGGTCTCGCTGAGGTTGAAGGCCTCCTCTTCCGTTTTGTTGAGAATCTGACGTGAGAGAGACCTGATGTTGAGGTAGAGAAAGAGCCCTTCGATCACCACCACCACGATGATGACACTCAGAATGATCTTTCCCTTTAGACTTCCAAAGCGCATCTTATTTCCTTCTGACAGGCTATCTTAGCATCATTAACGATCGGGAGTAAAGAGGTCCTGGAATTTGCGATTTACAATTTTCAATTTGCAATTTGAAATTTGAAATGTTTCTTAATCCCATCCTCTCAGTTGGTAGTATTCTTTCAGCATGACGTCGAGATCCTCGGGACGAAACGTCTTCTGGTTTTCCTGAAGGACTTCACGGAAGAATCTGCGGGGAAGTTTATTGTCTCTTTTCGTCACTCCCTCCCGTTGATTGAAATGTCTAGCCAGATTGGTCACATTGGATGCCATCGTTTTTAGGTCTTTCTCTTTGAGCGAAAGGTTGCAGGTAGCGTTTATAATCTCCTGAAGATCCTTCCAGGTGATCAGATCCCGGTAGAAACGGCAGAGGATGAGGAGAT
>CAYMJV010000070.1:1625-15961 GCA_964390545.1 uncultured Syntrophaceae bacterium | reverse complement strand
TCAGGATGTTATAATCCCGGACCACGGCATTGTAATACCTTCTCGCATATTCAATGTTATTTTCCAATTCCTGGAGTTGAGATTGAAGTTGTAAAAAGTTAGCATTCGCCTTCAACTCAGGGTATGCCTCCGCGACCGCAAAGAGGCTCTTCAAGGTATCTCTTAACATATTCTCTGCTTTCGCCATCTCTGCCGGAGAGGTAGCCTGCATGGCCATGGACCTTGCCTGAGTGACCTTCTCAAAAACGGTCTTCTCATGGGAAGCATAGCCCTTCACCGTCTCGACCAAATTGGGAACCAGGTCATATCGCTTCTTACACTGAACATCGATATCTGACCATGAAGATTTCACCGTATTCCTAAGTCGAACGAGCTTGTTGTAGATCGCGATGCCCGCCAGGAGAGCGATAACAACGATTCCAATGAGGATATATAGAAGTATCATACGACCTCCTTATGTTAAGATTGCCTCGTCCAAGAGATTGGGGACGGGTTCACTCTTTCCCTTCCTTGTCTGAAAAGATGATCAAGAGGATGCAATGTGGAAATGAGATCAAAAACATTCGGCCTTACTCCTTTAGATTAAAATCCATTTTAATTCCTGCCACCTGAATGATATCTCCGTCCTGAAGTCTATATTTCCCTGAAACGACCTCTCCATTCACTTTTAACTCTTTTCCGCTCGCAGGACTGATGAAGTAACCCTCTTTGCTCCTGTTCACAAAAGCTGCAAATTTGGGAGCAAAAAACCCCTTTAATCGGATCTTGGCACTGCTTTCCTTTCCAATGGAGGTCATCCTCTCCGTGAGATCATACTCTTTTTGATCGGTAGACCCCTGGAGGATGGTGAACCGTCCAATGACTTCACCGCTGCTGGTGATGGAGCGATCTTTACTGATCTGGGCCAGCATCTCCTGCTGCACCTTGGAATCGATCACCATCGTTTCACTCAACTGGCCCTTCTTCAGGACTGCCTCTGGCTCCTTCGAACCGAAAACGTCTGAAGAGATGAATTTCAAAACGTGTTTCCCAATGAGGATTTCATCTCCATTCTTCAACGGAGATTCCTGAACCATCTTACCGTTCACAAAGGTCCCATTGAGGCTATTGAGATCTTCGACCAGAAACCAATCCTCCATCTTGAAGATCCTCGCATGATGGCCTGAGACGGCGAGGTTATCAATCTCTATATCATTATCTGGCTTTCTTCCAATGGTGATAAGTTCTTTTTCTACGGGGATCTCCTTCAACACTTTATCCTTAAATTTGAGGATGATCTTCGTCATCATTTACCTCCTTATCCATCCTAAACTTCTTAAAAGACGGAAGAGCAGATTCTCTCGATGAAAATGAGCCACGATCACTGTGATATTATCCTCTCCTCCTCTTTGAATCGCCAGATTCACGAGCTCATCACAAACAATCTCAGGCCTTTTGCTGGACTGAACTTCAGACAGGATTTCATCATCCGAAATCAGCTCACTCAGTCCATCACTGCAGAGAACTAACTGATCACCCTCCGATACGGTAAGCTCCTCCATATCCACATCCACTTCGGGAGCGATACCCAATGCCTTTGACAGGATATTTCTCATATCGGACCGGGCGGCCTCCTCTCTGGTTATCATTCCTCGGGCCACCTGCTCAGATACGATCGTATGGTCATCTGTGAGCTGTTCAATCACTCCCCCTCTGATGAGATAGGCCCGGCTATCCCCCACATGGGCAATGCTCAATCTTTTCCCGTCAAGCTGAAGGGCTGTGAGGGTTGTCCCCATCCCGTTTAGCTGGGACTGACTTTGGGCGGCCTCATAGATCATCTTATTGGCAAGCTTGACTCCTGAGTCTAACCTGTCCGGGAGTGGCTCCCCTTCTTTTTTAAGGGAATCCCTCAAGATCTCTATCGCCATTTTGCTTGCAACTTCACCTGAGGCATGTCCTCCCATCCCGTCTGCAATGGCCAGAAGTCCAAGATCCTTTTCGATACAAAAGGCATCTTCATTTTCTTTTCTTACAAGTCCTTTATCTGTTTTTCCGTGCACAATGAGTCGCAAGACCGCTCCGCACCTTTCAAGAATTAAACGACAGTGTAGGATTGCGAAAATAAAAAGTCAAGAATATTAAGAAGTTTGACTAACGTCACGCAAAAACCATTAAAATCGAACGTTCTCTTATTGTCATTCCTGCAAAAGCAGGAATCCATAGTTTTGTAATGACCACCCCTGGATTCCCGTTTTCACGGGAATGACAGAATCGAAGTGAGGAAAGAGGCGAGAAGAAATTACGTTTGTTCACTAATCCAAAAACCAAAAAAGTGGTAAAGATATCTGGAGGCCTAAAGACGAGTGCCTTTTGAACGATTAAAATGACGCTCCGCTTTTTTCACGGCTGGCCAGAGGCCCAGGTTCATGGGCCCAAAGATGATCAGACGCCTTCCGAATTGAAAAGGATTGAATACTCTTTTGACCATGGAGGGGATGGAATAGAAAGAACGATTCACCTTCCAGAACCCTTCTTGAAGTTCTTCCGCAGTCATTCGTTTCGGCCGAAAGACGACCGTGGCCATATCGTACTTCGACCAATCCTCCGTCAAAAGCCTTCCTTCCTCCTTCAACCTCTGATAGACTCGGGTTCCAGGGAACGGAGTGAGGATGGGAAGAAAGGCTCCGTCGATCCTGTTCTTCTCGGCAAAGGTTACGAATTCATCAAAGACAGACGCATCATCATAATCGTAACCAAAGACAAAGGAGGCGTAGACTCCGATCCCCGCTTCATGCAGTTTTTGAATCCCCTTTTCGTAAGCCTGCACTCGATTGATCCGTTTCCCCATGAGGTTGAGGTTCTCTTCACGAAGGCTCTCGAATCCGATGAAGAGCCCATGGCATCCTGCCCTGGCCATCAACTTGACCAACGCATCATCTTCTGCAATATGGATCGGCCCTTGGCTCACCCATCTCAAACGATACTGAGAAAGCATCGTGAGGAGTTCCTTCGCATGGGAAAGATTCCCAACCAGGTTGTCATCAACAAAGAAGATGTAAGCCTTGGATCGTTCCAGGGATTGAATCTCTTTTTCAACTTCAGAGACCGGCCTCATGCGATACGTCTTCCCATGAAGGGCGGTCACGGAACAGAACTCACAATCGAAAGGACAACCCCGCGTGGTCTGGATCAGGTTGTGAAAAAGGTACCCTTTTCGGGGGAAGAGGTCCCTTCTCGGAAAAGGAAGATGGCTCAGGTCCGTTCTCCCCTCTTGACGATAAAAAGGGTTTAGTTCTCCTCTTTCTGCATCCTCGATAACCTTAGGCCAGACCTCATCCGCTTCCCCGATCACCACACTGGTCGAATGTTTCTTGGCCTCTTCAGGAAGCCAGGTGGCGTGGATCCCTCCAAAGACAACCTTTCTTCCTCTTTTCCGAAATTGGTCCGCAATCTCATAGCCCCGTGGGGCGAGGGGGGTGATAGCAGTGATGCCAATCAGATCCACGTCCTGATCGAAGTCGATCTTGGTGAGGCTTTCGTCGATGATGCACAACTCATGATGCGACGGCGTGAGCCCTGCCAGAAGGGAGGTTGAAAGGAGAGGAAATTTAAAAGCGATCACATCCCAGAAACTGTCCTTCGGCCATCTGGGAATGATAAATGCGATCCTCATCTCAATCTCTTTTTCCTAAGGAGTTGGGCAAGAGGTTTCACCTCTACCCCTTCCGGAACAACCCACCGAAAGGAGTCCTCCGGAAGGGAGGAGTTGATCGAGGGATCCTTCAGTCTGATATCAATTCGGGTCTCTTTCTCAATCACATTGATCCTTATACGATGGGGAATCTCACTGCCTTCGGGTTTTTCTAATTGAATCTCGATAGGACCAGCCTTTTCGATCAGATCTTCAAACTCAGAAACCTCTCCTGTGTAGGCCCTTTTCTGAAAGGGAATGAGGAGGAAGAATTCGCCATCCAGATAGATCGCATCGAACAAACCCATTCCCAGAGGATGGTAACCAAGGAGTCTCAACTGGTTGGGCTTTTGGTAGAGGAGATATCCGTTCAGGAGAAAGTTCATCTCCTCCCCACTTCTTACGGTATCAATCCGCATCGAAGTCCTGGCCTGGAGCGATTCGACCGAAGAGAAGCTTTCGAGAATTTTGGTAATGGGATTTTCGATGGTGGGTGGAGTGACGACTATTTTCTTCGGACACCCCCACAGAACAATCGAAATGAGGAGAATAAAAGAGATGCGTACCCAGTGGTTTTGAGCCATTCTAAGATCTCCTTCATGCTTACGCGCTAAAGGATTGCGGATTTTCTGCGTACTGCCTTCTGCATTCTGCCTTCCCATTGTCTATAACCGATTCAAAACCGCCTCCGCAGTCAATTCTCCAGAGGCCACCACTCCTGCAATTCCTCCACCCGGAGAGGTCCAATGGCCGGTGAGGTAGAGGTTTTGAACGGGGGTCATCCGTTGAAGACGACGAATCCCAGACTGGCTTGGAATCTGGGCCCATCCATAAGCAGCTCCCCAGCGGTTATGAGTCCATCTCTCAATGGTTTTGGGGGTTGTCTCTACGCTGGCAATGATCCGTTTCTTCAGATCAGGGATGAAGGCTGATGCTTTGGCAATGAGACTTTGGCAAAGTTGATCCCTGATCTCCTTTCCCCAGTCCGTACTGAGATGGTAGGGAACTTTATAACTGAGACAGAGGGTGCTTTTGCCCTTGGGCGCATGGGATGGATTCATCTTTGAGGGAACAAGGAGATAGAAAGACGCCTCATCCGGAATCCGATTCTCGTAGAGCATGTAATATTCCTTGAGGAGATGGGCATCGAAGAAGACCTCATTGTTTGATACGGAAAGTTCATCCAGCTCGCCTTCAATTCCCAGGTAAAGGATGAAATAAGAGAGAGAAGGTTTCATCCCTTTCAACTTGGACAGGAAGCCACCGGGAAGAGAATCTTCTCCAATGAGGTCTATGAAAGTAGAAAAAGCATCCACGTTGGAGATGATCACCTTTCCAGTAATCTCTTGGTCATTCTGCAATTTCACACCCATCGCCTTTTTTTCATCGATGAGGATTCCTTTTACTTCACAGCCCTTGATAATCTGTCCTTCCATTTCCCGAAGGGCTCCCTCCAACTTGAGGGGAAGTTCTTCTACCTTTCCCTCAATGCAGGAGACGCCATAATTGAAATAAGACATTTCAATCCCAGCCATCCCTACCACAGAGATCTCTTCTGGAGGAAGCAAGGCATAGGAACTTCGAATGGCAAGGAGGGTCTTTAAAAAGGGATCGGAGATAAGCCCATTGATTAAATCTCCATAAGTCTTATCCCTGTATTGATAAAGAAGAGGAAATTTTGAAGAGAAGGAGGAAGGATCGAACCAATCCAAAGAAGATGGAATCTCTGAATATTCCTCAAGGATCTTTCTTAGAATTCTATAGACCTGCTCAATGCCTTCCTTTTCATGCGGAAAAAGGGAGGAGAGGTTTTCGATTTGCTTCTCGAGCTTGGAGGATTGCAACACCCTCCGATCCGGGAAATGGTACTCTCTCGCCGGTTCCAGAGGAATGAACCGGATCTGATCTAAAAGATCCAGTTCCTTCAAAAGCCTCCAGATCCTGCCTCCTCTGGTACATTCCCCGATCGACTGGACGGAAAGGTCAAAGGAAAATCCATCTTTCTGGAAAGAGGTACAGCAGCCCCCCACCCTTTGATTCTTCTCGATCATCAGGATCTTCAATCCCTTTTTGGCAAGAAGACAGCCACAGGTGAGTCCTGCCACTCCTGCTCCAATGATGATCACGTCTGTATCCGCCATCACTTCCGCAGTATAACACACCATTTTACCATTCGTCGAATTCCTCCTCACCCTACCCTCTTCCCTTTGGAGACTGTATACGAATTGCCGAAATGAGAGAAAATCTACAAAAGGGAACGGACAGGCGGATGAGAAAGCTTTAGAGCGGAACCTCCAGAAGATTGGATTCAAAGGCCCAAATACTACAAAAAGACGACGTTTCGAGCATCAAGGACCCTCCCCCTAAACTGAATAATGCTCCGCGTTCTAAAGCTTTGGAATCCGTTTGTCTGTTCCCTTCTCACCTCCAACCCATTACAACATAGCCCCCTGGGGGAGTGGGCGGGGGTGAGAGGAATTTCTCAAGTAATCGTTCGCAGAGATGACCGGTCACTCCTGCATTTTGATCATTGCAGTAGCTGAAATGAGCCTATCGTCTTATAATAGGGTCGGCGAAGAACATCATGACAGAAGAAGGGAAATTCATATCTGGGATTGTGCCACCCTCGGAGAAAAAAGGGCCTGCCTGGTGGTTTGCTTTTCAGGGACCTAAATTGCTCGTTTACCAGGGATCTGATTCGGCTAGCATCCCCTGTCTCGTTGATTTCTCCGAATTGGGATTGATAGCGTCGAGCCAACATTATCTCGGCCATCTGGACGACAGAGATTGTTATGCTGTTGAATTGGCTGAGGGGACCACTCTGCCACCCGGGATGGCCCTTGAAGGGTTGCGTCAGATTTATGGGCGCCTCAATGAAGCTCTTTTCTGGGTGGCAACCCGGGCAGTCCAGATTGTAGATTGGGACAGAACACAACTGTTTTGCGGCCGATGTGCTACTCCGTTACGAACCAAGACAGCAGAACGGGCTAAAGAATGTCCGATATGTGGTCAACTCCATTTCCCTCGTCTCGCCCCGGCAATAATCGTTGTTGTCGAGCGCGGCCATGAACTCCTTCTCGCCCGGTCCCGTCATTTCCTTCCAGGGATGTATAGTGTCCTCGCCGGATTTGTAGAACCGGGGGAGTCATTGGAAGAGGCTGTGGTTCGTGAGGTGAAAGAGGAAGTAGGCATCGATGTTAAAGACATCAAATACTTTGGCAGTCAACCCTGGCCTTTTCCCCATTCTCTCATGATAGGCTTTACGGCCACTTATGCAGGGGGCGAAATCACACTTGATGATTCTGAAATTGAAGACGCCGGCTGGTTTATGGCTGATCACTTGCCCCCGATTCCCGGCAAAATCAGCATCGCCCGCAAACTCATTGATTGGTTTGTTGAAAAACAAGGATCTTCTCTGAAGAAAGCGATTCCATGAGAATTGATCTACACTGCCAACCCACCTAACGGGCATCACTTAAGTAGCCGGAACCGCAATAAAAGAATAAACAAAAAGGTATCACTTTAGCCTTTTGAAAAATGAATTTCAAAAGCCAAAGAAATTAAAAGAATCACCATAAAATCCCCCTCTATCCCCCTTTTTCAAAGGGGGAAGCTAACATCTCCTCCCTTTGGCGTCTTTTTCCTGCTGGAGGCAGGCAAAGGGAGGCAGGGAGGGATTTTCAAAGCGCCAAAGTATTACACAAAAAGATACTTTTCACAAATATTTTTCTCGATTGACAAATCCAACATTTTTTGATACTTAAGGGCTGTTTTAATCGATAAGACTGATCTTCTGAGCACGACCAACTAAGGGGGTGGTGGACGAAAAAGACCTTTAAAAATTTTCTCATGCAATTCGGGACCTTCCTTCTAAAATGTTTCGCCTGATAAAATTCAAATTTCCCTCTGGTCTAAACCTTTTTAAAGGCCTATCAACGTAGGAAAATCCAAGAACAGCAAAGACTCAAAAAACTGCATATATCTCAACCGTGATAGTCTTTAATGACTTAAAGTCCAGGGGTCGCTTGAAGCTCCTGAGTTTTCCTTTATCCAAAAGAATCGAGGGGGATGGGGATGGAGAGGAAAGCAAAAGGCGGAAGGATTGATCCGGAGAAATACGGCATGATTTTTTGCCCCTATTGTGAAGGGGCTGGAAAGTCTTTGGGTGATGCCGAAGGAATAAAGGTTTGCAAGACCTGTGGTGGGTTCGGATTAATCATTAAGACAGAAGAAAGAAAGAGCATTGGCAAGCATGGAAGGACGGTCCTTCTCCTTAGGTAAACCCCGTTAGAAGGTCTTCGACCTTCCAACGGGAGTGCGAACACGGGGCTTTAAACCCCGTGTTCGCTGAAAAAGGAACAGCCATCATCCCCGCTGCTCGCCCCGTTAGAAGTAGGTTACCAAGGGAGCTCCCGGTTAATAATGAAAAATTTCTAACGGGGCAAGCAGCGGGGCTTTCTAACGGGGTAAAGTGATAAAAAAACGTTGGTCACCATATTGAATGACTAATACGAGAGAAGAATCAGCTAAGCCAGTCAGCAAGATTCCCCGGTTTCCCTCCTCTCTATGTCTGTAACCCTTCCTTGTGTGTCCGCCCTGTAACCTTTCGTCCCACAATTAATGATTGAAATATTTTGCTAAAATCTATACATTAGGATCAGCAACTTGAAAAAGAGAAAAAGGGAGGAAATTGGAATGAAAGAATTATTTATGAAAAGCGGACCTAAAAGACTTTTCAGACTATTCCTACACCAAATGACAATGGTTGTAGGCGTCATTGTGTTAATGGCTCTGTTAAACGGATGTGCCTCTACTCCTTTTGTCTACAATATTAAATCCAAGTCGGACCTAAAAGCGGATGAAAAGGTATTGGCAGGGCGATTTGCATGCTTTGAGAGCGATGCCCCTGTTCACTGCACAAAAGCTGAGTTTTTCATCTTTTTTAACAGAGAAGGGGAACTGGAATCGAAGTTGTTCAGGCCTGATGACGCAGGTTATGTCTACGTCGCTGTCATTGAAGGTTATTACAATATGGCAACATTTGCCAAAGGTGCAAAGGGCGGGAGGGGCTTAATCTTTGATCTCGATTCATTTCCAGTCGTCTTAGTCCGCTCAGAGGATTCTGTCGTAAACTTTGGAACGCTCGAGGTTCGTTTTTATGAGAGCCCAGGGCCTAAGGGATCAACTGCTCAAAGTGGAGGAGAGCGCCCTCAATTACGTATCAACCATATAGCTAACTATGACGTAACTCGATCTGAGATTGCTTCGCGAGTTGGAAAATTGGCGGGGTCAATTAGTGATGGCAGGGTAGAATTCTTACAGAGAGCCCGGAAATAGTTAATCGATTTTCCTGCCTACCCTGCCTACGCTGCCTACCCTGCCTACCGGCAGGCAGGGATTTCGGAATTACTAAACAGTCCATAACTGAGAAGACATATTCTTCCGAAAATCTCCCCCAACCCCTCTTTGCCAAAGAGGGGGGGAATTCCTCCCTTTTGTAAAGGGAGGGAAGGAGGGATTTAGTTTCCAGTGTCTATACAATTGTGGACTGATTAGTAAGACGACACATACCGTTTGAATAAAATAGAGATATTTGACCCACCATTAGAGCAACCATTCAATAGTGCGGAGCGGACGGGTCTTTTTTGGAACTCACGAAGAACCACATTGAGGTCGCATTCCGAATCGAGCTCCTTCGTTCCGATCGTTGGAGGAATCATCCCATGAAAAAGGCTTAAAGCAACCCCACACGCTCGAATGGCTCCTGAACCATCGAATTCCCCAAGCATCGATTTAAGGCTGCTGACCGAAATCTCTTTGGCCCTCTCTCTAAAGACTTTTTTGATTGCCAGTGTCTCTGCCCGGTCAAGATCACGGGTGGAGTTGGCAGCCGCTGATATGGTATCAACCTTAGAAGGCTCTTCGGCCGCCAGAGACATTGCCTGAGCAATTGAATCTCCGTCAAGATCGTAGCGAAGGAGACCCTCCGTGCTTCCAGCCATGCCGACACCAGCCAGCTCCGCATAGATCTTTGCTCCCCTCTTCTCTGCATGCTCCAATGTTTCCAGTACGAGGATCCCGCTTCCCTCCCCCAGCACAACCCCATTCCGATTCCGATCAAAAGGCCTCATTCCTTCCGAACGCTGCCCTCTCCCTGGAGAAAGAGCACCCAGCATGGAGTACACATGATAAAGGGGCTCGCTCAACTCGTCGCCTCCTCCCGCGAGGACAATATCCATCCTTCCCTCTTTTAATAGATGATAGGCATAGGTCATGGCCATCTCTGTGGAGGTCTCCTTATGGGAGAAGGTGATATTCAGCCCTTTGATTCCGTATTCAATGGAACAGTGGCTTGAGATGGCATTGGGCACAGCGGTTTGAAAGAGGAGTGGCGCAGCTCCAACCGGCCCATCTCTTAAGAGAGACCGGAAGAATTGGTCAACGGTATCGGAACTTCCGAGGCCTGTTCCAAATGAAAGCCCCATTCGATTCGCATCTTCTATTTTAAGATCGAGGCCTGAATCATCCAACGCCAATCGGACAGCCGAAACCATGATCTTCCCAATTCTATCCATTCTCCTCAGATTCACAGGTTTAATAAAAGTCTTGAAATCGATTTCAGGTAGCTGCCCTCCTAACCTGGACCGGTATGAGCTCACGTCGAACCCTCGAACCGGCTTAATCCCGGAGGTTCCCTGGAGGCAGTGCTTCCAGAACTCCTCCTTTCCAATTCCGATGGAGGAGATGATTCCTAACCCTGTGATGACAACACGGTTATTCATATCATGTTTCGAGTTTCGTGTTGCGGGTTACGGGTTTCAACTCGAAACGCACAACCCGTAACGTTTGACTATTAACGATACTTGCTAAAGACCAAACAAGCATTGTTTCCGCCGAAAGCAAAGGAGTTCGAGATCGCGACTCGGACATCCTTTCGAATGGATTGATTTGGTGTATAGTACAAATCGCAAAGGGGATCCGGAACTTCATAGTGAATCGTGGGAGGAATCATTCCGTTCTTTATTGTGAGAACCGTCGCCACGGCTTCAATGCCACCCGCAGAGCCCAAGCAGTGTCCCACCATCGACTTGATCCCACTGATCGGAATCTCCTCTGCTTTCTCTCCGAATACCCTTCTGATTCCCCGCGTCTCGGCAATATCGTTAAATGGGGTGGCTGTGCCATGGGCATTGATCGTATCCACTTCCTCTGGAGACACCCCTGCGTGAGTCAATGCCATTCGTATCACCCTCTCCACCCCCTCCCCATTGGGCTCGGGTGAGGTGAGATGGTAGGCATCGGCGCAAATGCCATATCCTAAGAACTCAGCAAGGATTGGAGCATTCCTTTTCATGGCATGTGCCAGCTCTTCGAGGATAAGAATTCCAGCCCCTTCACCGATGACCAGACCCTGCCTCCTCTTGTCGAAGGGCTTGCAGCTTTCGGAATCGACCAGCTTCAGGCTGCTGAATCCGCTGAAGGAGACTTCACACAGAGAGTCACTCCCGCCACTGACCATCACATCCGCCTGGCCCATCTGAATCATCTCATACGCCACACCCAGAGAGGCTGAGCTTGAAGAGCAGACCGTAGCCGTTGTGGATCGAGGCCCTTTGAGACCGGCCTCAAGTGCGATATGATCGGTTGTGGTGGCAAGGGAATAAGAGATGAGGAGAGAAGGAGAAGGCTTCTTCAACCCCTGGTAAAAATCTCTGAAATATCTCTCAACAGAGAGGATGCCTCCAGATCCCGCTCCCAAAATCACCCCTACCCTGTTCTTATCCACAGGATCTCGGTTGAGGCCAGCGGCCGACCAGGCCTCCCTAAATGCGACAAGCCCGAACTGGTCACATCGGGAGAGGCGCCGAACCTCCTTCTTTGTAAAATGGTCTTCAGGATTAAGACCGGAAACCTCTGCCGCAATCTTTATCCGATAGGGAGAAGGATCGAAGACCGTAATCTCCTTGGTTCCGTCCTTCCCTTCGATAAGAGAATTCCAGAACTCAGAAACATTGTTCCCGACAGCACTCACGATTCCCAGGCCTGTGATGACAACTCTCTTCTTCATTTGATTTCTGTGAACGTCACCTTCTTAGAAACTTGAATCTGAGACCCGTATGGACCCTCCCATTCGAACTCATCCATTCCCCTTCTTGAATGCCAACACGGTTTTACTGACTCCCGGAAAGAGAAACTTCTTTCCGCTCAGGTAGAAAAGACCCTCTGAGAGATTCCCAAAAAAGGATGAGGATACACGCTTTCCCAGACTGTCAGGAAGAGTATACCCACCGATGAAGTGCTCACATGAATCAAACTCAACCCTCTTGAGCAAACTTTGAATGGTCTCCGGCGAGAAGTCGGAGAGATGAGCGGGTAGGTCATAGAGTCGATTTTCAATACCCAAAAGACGAAGGAGGTTTTTGATGGGGGTCGTATGAGGATACCTCAGGAGAAGTAGTCCCCCGGGCTTGAGAATCCGATGGCATTCCCTTAGAAAGATGATCGGATCGGGGAGATGCTCAACCACATAGAAGGCCGTCACTGCATCGAAATGCCCTTCAGGAAGACCTGCTTTTTCCAAAGGGCCGGGATAGACGTTCACCGCAAGCCTATCCCTGGCATAGTTCAACCCCCTCTGAGAGATCTCCACGCCCGTGACCTCCCATCCCCTCTTCTTCATCTCAGAGAGAAAAAAACCAAAGCCTGTTCCTACATCCATCAATCTGCCCTTTGCTTTAAGTCTCTGGAGCAGATGGGCTGCCCGTTTGAAGACAAGTTCCATCATCTTCTGCCAGGATTCGATCGACGGTTCCTCCTCGGGCAGATACTGTTGATAAAATTCATGGAGCGCTCCATTCGTTGGTCTTGGATTCAGATAGATGAATTGGCAGCAGCGGCATTTCACCATCTGGAAGGAACCCTCCCGGTGAATAGGAGCCCTTTTCGAAGATTCACACAGAGGACAGTTTACTTCTTCAACTTCCATCAACTGTTTCACCTTTATGAAGAATCCCCCTTTGACTCCCTCCAGAACTTGTCCCCTCCCCTGGGAGACTGTGTCGTTATGTCATTCTGAGGCATCAGCCGAAGCCTGTCCTGAGCAAAGCGAAGGAACTTCCGAGATCCTTCACTTCGTTCAGGATGACACTCTGTGTGAGATTCTTCACGGAGTTTATCCTGAGCCAAAATTCGAGACCCTTCGTTTCACTCAGGGTGACAGGGGCGAAGGGTTCAGAATGACAAGCATGGCGTTTCTCTCATTACGACACAGTCTCCGGGAGGGGGAAAAATTTTACCGTTGGGATTTCACCGATTCGATCCACATCTCAACGGTTCGGGTATAAAGTTTCCAATCCCTCAATCTGGACTGTTCCAGGAAGGTTCGACATTCTTCCAGAGTATAGGAAGAGCGTACGGATTCCAAAAATCCCTTCCTTGCTTTTGGATGTCTTCCGAAAAAAGCCCTCCAGAGAAGATCAAAGATCCAAATGAAGATGGAAGAGGTGTCCCGGTGGAAGTCAACGATAACAAACCCTCCACCCCCTTTCAAGGCTCTGGCCACCTCGTTGAAGAAGTCGACGGGCCGCTCCAGATGATGGAGGGTGTTAATGCAAAGGAGAAGATCGATGGAATGATCTTCACAGGGGAGGGCATAAGCTGAACCCACTTCAAACGCTATCCTCCCATTAACCCCTTCCTCGATTGCATTCTTCTTGGCCAGCCCGATCATCACCGGAGAGAGGTCGATCCCTTTGAATTGGATCTCTGGAAGAGCTTTTGCTATGAAAATAGGAAAAATTCCCGGACCCGTTCCAATATCGAGGGCCCTCCCTTTCTTAACGCCCTTCGCCAGCACCCGTTTGAGAACCCTCTGACAGGGAATTCTCATATAACGCTTCGCCTTGATATTGAAATATTCTGCCAGTTCCTGATCTTCAATAATTTCGGATTCGGAAATACGAGCTTTCATCATCTCTCACCCCTCACCCTTCCCCTCTCCCCCAAGGGGAGAGGGCGGGGTGAGGGGGCCTTTTGCCAGAATTAGCGTTCCCTCGGCCACAGGTTCGTCACCAATTCTCGCCTGGACTCTAACCATTGCCAGATTTGAAAAAACACGTAAGACCTCTGCCTCTAAAATCAACTGATCTCCAGGGATCACCTTTCCTTTCAGTCGAAACTCCTCAATCCTCGCCAGAAAAGGGATTCCTCCTCCTTCCGTTTCTTCCTGGGAATGGAATGCCAACCCCCCTGTTTGAGCTAATGCCTCCAGAATCAATATCCCCGGCATGACGGGCTCTCCTAAAAAATGACCTGAAGACTGAAGCTCGTCCACGGTCACATTCTTGAGGGCAATTGCTTTCTTGCCCGGCTCGATCTCGAGGATTCGATCGATCATCCGAAAAGGAAACCTGTGTGGCAGCCTTTGCAAGATTTCTTCCAGATCGATCATCGTCGCCCCAATCTCCAATGAAGGCAGAGTTAATTTCAAATGTCAAAATCCCTGCCTACCGGCAGGCAGGCAAATGCCAAATCAATATCAAATTCCAAAATCAATCGATAATCCCCCCTCGCCCCCCTTTAGCAAAGGGGGGGTGGGGGGGATTCGGCATTTGACCTTTGGATTTCATTTGAACTTTGAGCTTTGACATTTGACATTAAGCAT
>CAYMJV010000070.1:0-1525 GCA_964390545.1 uncultured Syntrophaceae bacterium | reverse complement strand
CCAATGAAGGAGCCGGTCATCATGAGAAGCGTTCCCTCATTCCTCCCTTTTTTCATAAAGAAACTTACAATGCTTGCCGAAAGGATTCCGAAACCCCTAATAGGAAGGGCAGAGAGAAGGATAAGGCCCACATCCCCCAGGGACATCATCTTCTTCAAAAGGGGTCTCTCCTTGATACTGGTCATGACCCGATCGGCCTTTCGGGTGAGCCATCGCACGGGAAAGAATTTCTTACTCGAATGTTCCAAAATGGCCCCATAGACCGGGATCTGTACGTAGTCATAAACCAGAGCCAGAGGAAAGTAGAGAACAACAGGCATCTGGTTGAAGATGGCGAAGAGAACAGAAAAGGAACGACCCAGTGAGAAATGAATGAGCGTGAAGAGGAGGATCAGGTTTCCCTGACTCGTGATGGGTTCCATTCTAGCCCCATAAAGATCGATGAAAAACAGTCTTCAGGTGAAATTCCTAAGTGGAGAACGGCCCGGATCTCCCGATCCATTTTCTGATTGACGATATAACGGAGGTCGCATTCCGGGTCCGGATTGGAAAAATGAATGGTCGGTGGAACCATGCCGTGTTCCATGGAGAGCACATTGGCCACCATTCTCATCCCACCCGAAGCAACCGCCTCCCCTATCATCGATTTGACAGAACTCACAGGAATCTGGGAATAGTGGGAAGGGAAAGCCTTTTTTACTCCCCTGGCCTCAAGGGCGTCTAATCCCTTCGATGAATTCCCGGCTCCGCTGATATAATCAATGGCCCAATTCTGCTTTCCCTGAAGTGCCATCTTGACGGAACGCTCGAGGTCCTCCGATCCATCCCCTTTAGACGATCTTCCAACCAGAGCGTAACCTAAAATGTAACCATAAACTTTCGCTTCTCTCCTCCGGGCATGTTCCTCTGTTTCGATCACCAATACCCCTGCTCCTTCTCCCAAAACCACCCCATTTCTCATCTTATCATAGGGACAGGACTTTTCTCCATGACCCTGATCTGTGGCTAGAAAACCCAAGTCAGAAAACCCGCGGAACAGAAATTCACTCAACTCATCCACTCCTCCTGTAAGGATGAGGTCAGCGCTGCCCTTTCGGAGCTGATCGCAGGCAAAGAGAAGGGCGGCTTCAGCCGTACAGAAGGACTGGACCAGAGTAGAATTGACCCCCTGAATTCCCAGCTCAATGGAGACATGACTGGACGCAGCATTGGGAACCGTATTGGGAAAGAGGATGGGATTTAGGTCTAAGAAATCTTTCAAAACCTGCCCCCGGTGGAACTCCTCTGAGCTGGAGAGTCCACAGAAACCAGAACCGAGAACGATTCCCACCCTTGCGCTGTTTTCCTGAGTGACAGAAAATTGAGCATCTGCGAGAGCCATTTTCGAAGCAGCGATGGCAAACTGGCTTGCCCGATCGAGGCGCCGGAGCTTGCTGGCTGCAATGAACTCCTTAGGCTGAAACGACCGGACCATTCCTGCTTTCTTGGAACGGGAGAAATGGGTATCGAACTCTTTAATCTCTTC
>CAYMJV010000069.1:0-16227 GCA_964390545.1 uncultured Syntrophaceae bacterium | reverse complement strand
CGGGTGAGATCAACCCAGAAATTACCAAGCGTTTTTGCTTCACGCCTAGCAATGCCTCGAATGAAAGCTATGGCGAGTGCGATGCCGGTGGCTGCGGATACGAAATTGTGAAATGCCAGTCCCGCCATCTGCACCAGATAGCTCATCGTGGACTCCCCTGAGTAGGCCTGCCAATTGGTGTTGGTCGTGAAACTGGAGGCTGTGTTAAATGCCAGGTCAGGTGCCACACCAGGAAATCCTTGGGGATTGAGGGGCAGAAAGTATTGAAGCCTCTGAAGACCGTAGAGGACAAGGAGGCCTGCCAGACTGAACATCAGCATGGCCGCCGTGTAGGCTGCCCAGTGTTGCTCCTCGTGCTCGTCGATCCGGCATACCCGATAGACCAATCTCTCTACCGGGCCGAACACCCTGCTCAGGAACGTCCTTTCTCCGGAAAATATCCTGGTCATGTAGACCCCGAGCGGCTTAGTTATGGCGAGCAGAATCAGGAAGTATATTCCAAGCTGCAAGAATCCATTAAGGCTCATCTTCTTTTCTCCCTAAGGGAATCAAAACTTCTCAGGTTTGAGAAGTGCATATGTGAGATAGACAAGCAGCCCCAGACCAATGATCGCGCTTATGATGTACTCCCAGTTCATTAATCTATCCCTCCTTAGAACCTGTCACACGCACGAACATACCAGAATGACACTCCAAAAAAGACCAAAACCAAAACGATCAAGATGAAATCAAGCATTTCAGTTACCCCTCAAAACACTGAAACGTGATCGAATAGAGTATAGCCGTTTCAAAATATTATATGATTCCATTATCTGTTGGGTCAATCGAAACTCCACCTTGCCCTATCACTTTAGGTTTCAATCTGTTCTTCCTAGTCATACTCCACGCTTTTACCATCTTGGCGGATTTCCCTTATCATCCCCTGAAACCCCATCTCTATTCCCATCCCCTTTTCACCACGTACACCTCAATCCAGGGTTCGTTTTTGTATGCACTTCTTACCATTCCATAAACGGTAATGAGATCATTTACACCTAAGTGATAAACACCTTGTTCTTTCGCCTCCTTTTTACTTATGAATAGATGATCAAACAGAGGTTCAATTATTTCTTTCCCGCTCTGGGCGATCAGCCCAACGTAATAGGTAGAAAGGAATTTGGGACCATTCGGGTCATTCAGGAATTTATTTTCAAAACCGCCAAACCTGCAATGCAATTTTATTTGCTGCCCCACAAAATCATTGGGTGATGCTTTCAATTTCCTCGCCAAGGCGAGAAACTCTTCCTTCATTTCAGACTTTGAGGCTATTGCAGGTTTTATTTGACTCTCAAGCGACGCTACCTTTTCCTTCAACGCTCTGTTTTCTTCCTGAAGCTTAGCAAGGTCTTTATTCTCTTTGGTACATCCATATACAAGGCCCATAGCCAATATTACGGCAATGGCTGTCCTAAGAAAGTTCACAGCTCGTACACGGGTTGGAAAGTTGGTCAAAGGTTTCTTAAGCTTAAAAACATCAGAACAATTTTGAAAGGCCGAATTCATTGGGCACCTCCAAATCGAAGAACATCCATTTCCTCCACAATTAGTCCGTGATACTCCTGCCGACGTCTTGGGATGATCTCCAGCCCCTCGGCAAGTTTGGCGATCTCTCCACAGCCATGTGCTTCGAGTAGCCCGACCACTTCCTTAAGCCGGTGGGCGAAGAATCCACCTGCCGGCAAAGAAAATAAAACCCAAGGCAACAATCGTACCGGCAAACAAAAGAATGTACATCTGTTTTCGCGCTGCGGCTGCACTATTTCGGGCCAGATCGTTTGCATCACTCATATTCTGTTGATTCATCCGGAGGATCTCGCCGGCCGTGTCCTTAATCTGCAGGAATAACGGAAAGAGGTCAGTAAAATAGGCGTTGCGCCGGACATTAATCGGGACCCTCGAGTCCTCTATCCTCTTAAGCGCTGTTCTGTATTGGCCAAAAAGATTCTGGAGATGACTTGCTTTTTCCCCTTCTCCCGGAAGCGTGATGTTATTCAACTCGACTTGAAGTGCCATCTCAAAAACCAGTTCGTTCTTGCGGATGAGTTCGTCTCCTTTTTGGGTATATCCGAGAAGTTCGAAAAGGATTCCACTGTCCATCCGCTCCAGGGCTTCTTTCATTTGTTGGCATGCAAGGACACTGCGGTAGTTTTCACGGAGGATCACGTCGATGGATTCTCCCAGTTTGGTGAGATGGATGATGCTCTGGATGCCTATGATTAAGATGATCACTAATAATCCGCCGAACCCGAGAGATAACTTCTGTCGAAGCCCAAGCATTCGCCTTCCTCCTTTCTTCCAATCTTTAGGCAACTCTCTGTTCCAATGTTCGCATCTCAGATACTCTGTCAACCGCCAGTTTTACCTGAGCAGGTGTAAATGGTTTTGGGCTATAGTCGCTTGCTCCGCGTCGCATGGCTTCGACGGCCGTGTCGATGGAAGCATAGGCGGTGATGACAATAATTTTGAGCCAGGGAGTTGCGGTTAATAAAGCAGGAATTAAATCAAGTCCGTTGTCCGTACCAAGTCTTAGGTCCACAAATGCAAGTTCAAAAGATCTTCGCGACGCCTCCGCTAAAGCATCCTGAAAATTGCTAACCGCAATCACCTTGTAGCCTTCGGTCTCAAGACAAACCGATAAGGTCTTGCGGATGTTGACTTCGTCGTCCACGATAAGGATATTTAACGACTGGCTTATTGTTTCGATCATCGATCACTGAATCACAACATCTCTCGGAGGGCTGGTTCACTGGTGCGTTTGACGAGAGCCAGAACCTTGTCTTCCGGCTGAAACTCCGTCTCTCCATAAGGGATGATCACCTCCTCTCCCCTGAATACAGCGATGAAGATCGATCCCGGGGGAAGGGATAGGTCTTTAATTTTTTTCTTCACGATATGTGAAGAGTGGGAGAGTTCCACTTCTACAATTTCCACGTCCCCTGCTTTTAACGTGAGCAGAGGAATCATCATATCCCCGGCCTTGACCTGCTCTTGGATCATAGCATTGATGATCTTCGTTGCGCTGACAGAGGCATCGACCCCCAAGCCGGTGAAAAGCTCCTCATTCCTAGGATTGTTCACTCTTGCAATCGTTCGAGGGCGGAGGAACATCATTTTTGAGACTTGGCAGATCACAAGATTATCTTCGTCATTCCCGGTCGCTGCCACAATCACGTCCGCCCGGTTCGCCCCGGCCTCTTTTAGAACCTCAACGGCTGAACCATCTCCCACCATGATCGCATCGTGAAACTCCAAAGAAAGAGTGTCCACCTTGGAACGGTCTTCTTCAATCAGCATCACCTCATGGCCCCCTGCCATCAATAACCTTCCAAGATGATATCCAACCTTCCCAGCCCCTACAATGATAACGTACATAGCCCTCTCCCTCATCCTTCCTGGGTCATCCGTAAGAGTTCCTTCAGCATCAGGTCTGTTGGGCTGACTGTTTCCAAACCCAGTTCTTTATAGATACCTGCCAGAATGGAATCATGGACCTCAGCAATGACCCGATCGACCTGAAACTTCTGCTTCACCCACTGAGCAATCATCAGATTGATGTTATCCTTATCGGTCATCACAAAAAGGATATCGGTCTTTTCTTGAAGGACCGGCCTCACATACTCTTCCACCAAACCGTTGCCTACCCTCCGTTCTCCAGAGAATTTTTCGGAGAGTCTTCGAAACGCCTGCTGATTCCTATCGAGAACAACCACCTGATGTCCTGCCTCATCTAAACGATTCGCCAGAACCGATCCTACTCTGCCACAGCCGATAATCATCACCTTCATCCAACCCCTCCCATTTAGTCTACCCAGAGAGTTTGTCCACAATCACTTCACAGGGAGCACGACGGAGGACCAGATCAGAAGTGCGGCCCAAAATCTCTTGGGCCATGCGAATCTCTGATCGTATCCCCATCACAATGAGGTCAGCCTCCCAGTCCTTGGCGGCTCGGATAATTTCTTCCCCTGCAACCCGGCCTCGTCTCACTTCCCATTTTACTGGAAGCCCTCTCAGACTGACAATCGACTCTCCTTCCTTGAGGATTTCCTGTGCTCTGGTCTCTGCCTCAGGCATGGGTGCCTCCATGGGCAGTGTCCTGGGAACTTCGATCACATTAACCAGATAGACCTCTGCCTTCTGTTCTTCCCCCAGGCGACAGGCCAACTCGATCCCTCGCTCGGAATAAAGGGTCCCCGAGGTTGGGACGAGAATCTTCTTGATCGCTCCTACAGCCCTTCTGGCCTTGGCTGCCGCTAAAGGTATGGCTCTTGGAACATTGAACATCCACCTGAGAAGTATCCCCATGGAAGCGGCAAAGACGAAAGCCAATAAGGCTCCAAGAAAGCTCATATGGATTTCAGATCCCATCTACTTGCCTCTTTGCTGAAAATAGGTCCAGATCATTCTGATTCGAAACAGGCCGTAGAGCAAAATTGCGACGCCAAAGATTAAAGATGGGACAGCCCATCTCACGAAAATCGTTTGCCACAGAATATAAGATCCCAGTCCTACCATGAGGATCGTCGTGATCATCTGAAAGGTATCCCGCCACCCTGGATGTTCAGGGAGCTCTGGTGCTTTTTTCAACTTTCTTTTCCTTCTCCATTTTATCTCTTTCTGCCAAGGCGATATTATACTGTTCGAGCAGATCAAATTCCTCTGCGGACGTCAATATCTTTTTCTGCTCTTCCTCCCAATGATGTTTTATGCTGCCCAGCACTGGGAATCCCTTTTTCTTTCGGAACCAGAAATAGTAAATCAAACAGACCAGAACCCATCCTGGGCCTGCAATACGTCCAATCTCATGAGTTAAAATGACTTCGAAAAGGATGAAACTGACCCCGATCATCCCGATAAAACCAAGGATAGGAACCTCCACAATCTTGCCATTATAATTCCACTTAATATTTAAAGGCATTTTGTAAGGTCGTGGAGAATAAGGATCGGAGAAGCGAAGCTTGATCATAGAGATAAAGACAAGGAGATAGCCGCTCGCTGCCCCGAAAGCATACATATTCCCCAGTGTATCCATGGCACTGGGTGTCAGAAAAGCAAGAAGCGCCTCAATCATCCCGATGAGGGAGAAAAATACAATGGTGCGAACCGGAGTTCTATATTTCGGATGAACTTTGTTAAACCAGGGAGTAATTAGATGGAGTTCGCTCATGGAATAGGTGAGCCGCGATGCACCCATGACACCCGTGTTGGAAGAGATGAGTAGAATCGTCGCCCCCAGGATGGCCGCAAAGGGACCCGCGATCACACCAATTAAAGGAATCGCATGGGCAAGTTTAGCGACTGGATCCCCCTGTGGAAATTCCTGCCAGGGTAGGATGCCAAGACCCATGGTAGAGAAGGCCAAAGCAAAGATAAACACCGTGAAAATCAAGGTGATCGAGGTTCGAGGGATGATCGTTGCAGGCCTCCTGGTCTCCTGGGCCGCCTGGGAAATCGATTCCAGCCCGACAAAGGAGATGATCGCCAACGAGGAACCATACATAAATTCTTTCATCGTTGGAAATTGTGTCGTCCATTGAAGTACAAAGAGCTCCGGTTTCCATGCAAAGAGAAAACCCAAAATGATAATGGATGATTCGGTGATGATATCGATGGCACCGATGACCTCATTGAAGAGGGAGGACTCCCGAACTCCCCGGATGTTGAGCCAGATGAGGAAAGTGATGAGGATGATTGTCTCGGCAGCCCAGACTGGGTTGACCTTCTTGAAAATCCAGATATCCATGGCAAAATATTCAGGGGGAACGCCCAAGATGTAAGGCATAAAGAAGTTCATATAGCCAGCTGAAGCAGTCGCGAAAAGGGCGATGTCAATGGTATAGTCCAATAAAAGGGCCACACCTGCAGCATAACCCCAAAAGTCTCCGAGACCCCTCAGGGCATAGTAATGGCCTCCTCCAGCAACAGGGTAGGTAGAGGCCATTTCGGTATAGGAGAGTCCGATCATGATGTAAATAAGTCCAGCAACAAAAAAAGCAAGGCTTGCTCCCCCATGGGCGGCTCCCATCACCAGACCCAGGGCAGCATAGATGTCAGCCCCTACATCCGCATAACCCCACATATAGGAACCCCAAACGGTTACATCTCTCCGAAGTTCGATTTTCTCTGAGGTGGGTCTTAATGTTTCAACTTTCATCATCGTCTCAAAAAAAAAGCCAGGAGAAGAACCCCTAGCCTGCGTTTCTTCCCTTAGTCGCCTGCGAGGTTAGCTGACGGGTTAGGATTAAGGGATATCCTTCCTGGCATCGCCAGAATTCACCCCGGGAAATTGGTTCCCCCGCTCAGTTTAATTCGGCCTGTGTTAGCATTACAATAATACAACTTCCGGCTTTGTCAAGACCTTTTGCTCACCCTCACCCCATCCCTCTCCCCTCTCGCCTGCTTGCCGGCAGGCAGGCGAGAGGAGAACCCAAAGGCTAAAAGATATCTGCAGAGAAAATATAGATCTCCGTATTCTTGTCCTTCCAGGCATGGGAAGGGAGGCCGGCCTTTTGACAGGTGTGTTCCAGAAACGTCCGACGGTCCCATCCATATTCCGTGGCCACCTGAGGCAGAAGAAGACCTGAATTCCATCCTTGTTTGATATAGATGCCGTGTTTACCCACTTCGATCTCATTGACATCCGTGATCTTCTTGAGGGGAGTTAAAACGGAGATCTCGATATCCAGGTCTGGAAGTTCTTTTTCAGTGACTGGCATGAAGCGGGGATCGCGGAAGGCGGCTGCTTCTGCCATCTCCTCAATCGTTCTGTAGAGGGGGCCGCGGCCCTCGATGTATCCGATGCAGCCTCTCAGTTGCCCTTTTTTCTGAACGGTTACAAAAGCCCCTCGATTCTCCATCAGGATTGGGGAGTCGACCTTGAACTCAGGAACTGTTTTTCCCCGCGCTTTATTATCAATCACTGTCTTTGCAATCTGATGAAGAGTCTTTTTCTCTTGGTCATTCAACCCCAAATCGACGCCGACCTTCTTCTCTTCCTTCATCTTCTCTGTCCCTCCAGCCGTTTTGTAAAAGACACCTGCGGCGTATCCTACAACACGGCTTCGATCCCCTGTTACATCCCCTGAGTTGAGGTACTTGAGCACCTTGCCTTTATTGGCTCCCAAGACCTTGGCCGCCAGCATGATGGAAATGATGGGACCTCCTCCACAAGCCTCACAACGGCCCTGTTTCAGATCTCGATTCAATCCCTCCGGGTCGAGACGTTCAAGATGGTTGAGTACGATCTTATCCAGTTCCACCGCCTTTTGATAGGGATGGAAATGAGAGAGGTCGGAACTAGCGAGCAATAAAACATTTTTCCCCTTGACCGTCTCAGCAATGGCGGTCGCCAGAGATTGGCAGGTTTCCCAGCTCCAGTATGGCTCCATCACGATGGGAATGAGTTTGAACGTTTTCAGGACGATCTGGAGAAAAGGGAGCTGAATCTCCAGAGAATGTTCCTGGGCATGAGCTTCAGGAAGGAATTGAATCTCTTTTCTCATCTCCATCATCCTCTTCGAGAGTTCCTCATCGATGGGAACCACTCCCAAAGGCGTTCGGAATCCTCCCCGATCATAGAGAGAAGCACCTTTAAAAAGGGCTCGGTGACTCGGTGCAACCACGACAACCGCGTCGAACGTCTTTCCCTCGATCAATTTGTAGGCATGGGCAGCCACCCCTCCGGAATACTGGTAACCTGCATGAGGTGAAACAAGAGCGATGATCTTCCCTTGAATCTCTCCCTTGAACGCATTATCCAGATATCCTTTCAATTCCCGGGAAAGAATCTCAGGATTATCGGAATACCACGACCCTGCCACAGCCGGCTCCCGGATCTCTTTCATACGCGTCCCCCCTTTTGATACCTGGGCTATTGAAAAGGATCCCAGGAAGAGAATGAACCCAATCAAACAAAGGAGGTATAGAAATCTTCCCATTTTCCTCTTAGATTCTTACAGGCTTAAATCTGAGATTTTTCTCCTAACTTTTTGTGCCCCCTCACCCTTCCCCTCTCCCCGCTGGGGAGAGGGAGGGGGTGAGGGGAAAATTTCAAATATATTTGGCCAGCAATTTATCAATACTTTGAATTCTAAGTTCTTAACTTTTGACATTTGAACTTTATGGTTTCCTACTATCCAACAGAAGCGTGACGGGCCCGTCATTGATAAGATGGACCTCCATCTTGGCCTGAAACTCCCCTGTCTGGATGGGAATGCCTTGTTCTTTCAATCGGTCGATCAGTCGTTCGTAAAGGGTTTTTGCAACGGCGGGTTCTTCTGCGTCGGTGAAGGAGGGCCTTCTCCCCTTCCTGCAATCCCCATAAAGGGTGAACTGAGAGACGATCAGCATCTCTCCGTTCATCTCTTTCAAGGATAGGTTGAACTTTCCGGAGGTGTCTTCGAAGATTCGGAGATCGGGGATTTTCGAGACCATATAGGAGATATCGCCCTCATCATCCCCCTTCCCCACTCCGACGAATACCAGAAGGCCTTTTCCGATCTTTCCAGTTAATCGGCCATCCACTAAAACCTGAGCGGATTGAACCCTCTGGATCACTGCTTTCATGTTACTTAAGTGACTAAAATTCGAAGTGACTAAAGTGCCTAAAATTTAAAAAAATGCAAATACTTAACACTACAAGTGTCTAAAGTCTCAAATGCTTGAAGGGTCCAAAAATCCTAAACTTGTCACTTTAGTCACTTTAGCTCACTTTAGTCACTTTGTTTTCTTAACTTTCTTTCTCTTTATCTTTCTTAGTCTGAGCGATAATCTTCTCGGTCAATTGAGCAGGAACTTCTTCATAATGAGAGAACTCCATGGTGAACGTTCCTCGTCCACCCGTCATGGAATTAAGATCGGGAGCATATTTTAGCATCTCAGACATAGGCACATTGGCCTGAACCGCCTGATAGTTCCCCTTTGCATTGACATTTAAAACCCTTCCCCGCCGGCTGTTGAGGTCGCCGATCACATCCCCGATATTCTCGTCGGGTGCCGTCACTTCCACCTTCATAATCGGTTCGAGGAGAACCGGATTGGCCTCTTGCACCCCTTTTTTGAAGGCCATGATGGCAGCAATCTTAAAGGCCATTTCTGAGGAATCGACCTCGTGAGACTTCCCATCATAAAATCGGACTTTCACATCCACGACAGGAAACCCCGCCAGGACACCGCTCTGCATGGCCTCTGCGACCCCCTTCTCCACAGCCGGAACAAAATTCCTCGGAACGTTCATTCCGACAAGGCCATTCTCAAATTCAAAACCTTCTCCTCTCGGAAGAGCAGAGACATCGAAATGGACCTCGGCAAACTGGCCTCGTCCACCGGTCTGCTTTTTGTGCCTATAAATTACCCCCTGTTTGGCTCCTTTAATCGTCTCTTTATAGGGAACCTTTGGAGTGCTCAGGTTCACCTCTACACCAAACTTCCTCCTCAATTTTTCAACGATCACCTCCACGTGGGTCTGTCCCACTCCAGAGAGGATAATCTCACCAGTCTGTTCATCCCGCCCCATCATCATCGTCGGATCTTCTTCATGGATGCGCGTCAGCGAGGCACTGATCTTCTCTTCATCGCCTTTGCTCTTAGGAGTCAAAGCATAAGAGATCACCGGAAGAGGAAGTTTCGTCTCTTCGAAGACGATGGGCTTCTTTTCGTCCGAAAAGGTATCCCCTGTGGTGGTCTCCTTTAACTTGGCCACCGCTACAATATCGCCCACACTGGCAAAGCCGACGGGTTTTTGCTTCTTCCCCTCCAATAAGAAAATTTGCGCGATCCTCTCCTTCACTTCCCTTTTCGCATTGTAGACAGTCGAGTCGGCATTCAGGCTTCCAGAATAGACCCTGAACAGGTTCAGCTTTCCTGCAAAAGGGTCCGCGATCGTTTTGAAGATAAAAGCGGAGAGAGGTCCATCTTCTTTCGGCTCCCTGGTCTCGGTTTCGCCTGACTTGGGGTTCTTCCCTTGAGCCGGCCCCTTCTCGAGAGGGGAAGGGAAACAGGAGATGACCACATTCAGAAGGGGATGGATACCAATATTCCGAATCGAGGAACCGCAGGTAGCAGGAACCAACTTCTTCTCCATCGTCCCTTTCCGGAGGCACCGGATCATTTCTTCGGTGGAGATCTCTCCGGATTCGAGATACTTCTCCATCAACTGATCGTCCACCTCCACCACGGTCTCGATCAATTTTTCCCGGAGTCGCCCCGCCTCCTCTTTCAAATCGGGTGGGATCTCTTTAAGCTCAAATTGTCCGCTCCCATCCTCTCGATAGAGATAGGCCTTCATCTGAATCAAATCGACCACCCCTTTAAAATTTCCTTCTCCTCCGACAGGAAGTTCAACCGGAACCGCGGGCTGTGAAGGGAAGGCCTTCTTCATCTCCTCCACCACCTTGAAGAAATCGGCTCGCTCCATATCCATCTTGCTCACATAAAGGATCCTCGGCACCTGAAATTCATTGGCATATCCCCATACGGTTTCTGTTTGGACCTTGACCCCTGAATTTCCCCCGACCACAATGATCGCTCCGTCCACAACCCTCATCGAAGCCTTTGCCTCGGCAATGAAATTGGCATAGCCGGGAGTATCGATCATGTGAAACTGGTGTTTCTCCCACTCGAAGTGCGCAAGGGAAGCACTGATGCTGATCTTCCGATTGATCTCCTCTGGTTCGAAGTCCATCAGGGAGGAACCATCGTCCACACGGCCCAGGCGGGTGTTCTCTCCAGTATCGAAGAGAATCGCTTCTGCTAAGGAAGTCTTTCCCTCCCCCCCATGACCGAAGGTTCCAATGTTTCGAATATGACTCGGCTCAACTCGTTTCATCTCCTCTCCTTTCCCTCATCCATCCAATTCCATTGCAGAATCAGTATAAATTACCTTTTACCCGGATAAAAGTCAACCCTTATCGGGTCCTACGACCCTCGTTGACACCCCTCCTCAATTCTCTTAGAATGCCTGAAGCGGAGGTTAAAAGATGAAGACCGATGTCTACTTTGCCAATCTGGGTGCAGGCGGAAAGACCATCCTCGATAAATTGAGCACTCTCTTGGATCGGACCAATCTGAAAGGGAAGATCCGCGAGAAAGATCTTGTGGCCATCAAACTCCATTTTGGCGAGGTTGGAAACACTGCTTTTGTTCGTCCCATCTTCTTAAGGAGGGTGGTAGAACGCGTGAAGGAATGCCAGGGGAAGCCCTTCTTGACGGATACAAACACGCTCTACCGAGGGATGCGGCAAGAGGCTATTTCCCATCTGACCACTGCCTATCAGCATGGGTTCGCCTATTCGGTCATCGATGCGCCCATCCTCATTGCCGATGGCCTTCGTGGAAATAGTGCCGTCAACGTAACGATTGACAAACCCCTCTTCAAGACAGTCTCCATAGCCCGTGATATCCATATGGCAGACGCTCTGATCGGCGTGACTCATTTCACGGGTCATGAACTCTCGGGATTTGGAGGGACGTTGAAGAATCTGGGGATGGGATGTGCAAGCCGCGAAGGGAAACTGAGTCAGCATTCGAATATCTCTCCTCAGGTTAAAGAGAAGACTTGCAATGGGTGCAAACGCTGCCTGACCAGTTGCGCTTACGATGCCATCCTGATGAAGTCCCTCGAGAGGGGCATAGAGAAGAAATCAATGGTAGCTTCTATCGATCCCAAGAAATGTGTTGGGTGTGGAGAATGTATCCTCACCTGTCCAACCGGCGCGGTTCAAATCCAGTGGAATGAGACCATCGCTCTCTTTCAAAAGAAAATGGTGGAATATGCTTATGGAGCCGCCTGCACGAAAAAAGGAAAGGCCCTCTATCTCAACTTCCTCACCCAAGTCTCGCCTGCCTGTGATTGTAATGGGTATTCAGACACTCCCATCGTGAACGATGTTGGAATCCTCGCTTCTGAAGATCCTGTGGCAATCGATCAGGCCTCCGTCGATCTGGTAAACCAGCAGTTGGGAAGCCATGCGTCCAGACTCTTGAAGAATTGGGAAAATGGAGAGGATAAGTTCCGAGCCCTCTATCCGGAGGTGGACTGGAGCATTCAACTTTCCTATGCCGAAGAGATCGGACTGGGCACAAGGGAGTACGAGTTAATAAGAATTTAATGTCAAATGTCAAAGCTCAAAGTTCAAATGAAATCCAAAGCTCAAATGAGATGCCGAAACAAGTTCAATATAAGTAGAATATCATGCCAAGCTCGTTTCAGAATCCCAATTTGAACTTTGACATTCATTTGACATTTTGATTTTGGCATTTGGAATCTTGCTTTTAACTAGTATTTGACTTCTTTCAGGAAGAGTCCGTGGGCGGGTGCAGTGGGCCCCGCTTTCCTTCTGTCCCTGGAATCCACAATTTTCTGAAAGTCCTCTGAAGTGATCTTCCTCTTCCCCACTTCAACCAGTGTCCCCACGATGGCTCTCACCATCTGCTTCAAGAAACCATTGGCCTCGATTTCAAAACGAAGAAAACCGTCACGACCCCGCTTCCATTCCGCCCGGGTCACTTTTCGAACTGCCGTCCTCTTCGGTGATCCTACAGATTGAAAGGATGAGAAGTCGTTTTCCCCCATGAGACTCCGAGTGGCTTTCTTCATCTCCCTGATATTCAACGTCTGAGGAATATGCCAGACATACCCCCGGTGAAAAACAGATCGCAGATGCCGATTCAAGATCCGATATTCATAGACCTTACTTTTAGAACTCCTCCGGGCATGAAAGCCCTCATCCACTTCCTCTACTTTTTGGATCACAATATCAGATGGGAGGAGGCTGTTGAGTGCCCTTTGAATGGTTTGGACATCCAGTTGACTCTTCGTTTTGAAGTGGGCCACCTGCCCCAGGGCGTGAACACCGGCATCTGTTCTTCCGGACCCCAAAAGATCGATCTTCTCGCCTGTAAGAGAGGATAGTTTCTCTTCAAGGACGCCCTGCAAGGTCGAGCCTTTGGGCTGAACCTGCCATCCCTGATAATTTGTTCCATCGTATTCAATCAACAGTCTGATGTTACGCATTTTGCCTTCTGCCTACTGCCTTCTGCCAACTATTCTTAGGGCCCATCCTGATTTAATGGCAATGGCTCCTTCCGAACAGACTTCCTGACAGCAGAAACACCGAATGCATTTCCCATAATCGAAAATGAATCCCTTTGCTTTCCTCGTTAATGCTTTAGGAGGACAGATCTCCACACACCGATTACATAAAACGCACTTTTCATCTTCAATCACTGGCTTTGTGCTCAAGGCATTCTTAAGGGCCTTCCTGATAAACCCGGGAAGGTTCCAGTCTACCTCTGAAAGCGGTGGAAATTGGAAATGGGGAATTCTCACATCTTCCACCCTTTCCCCTAATACTTCGATTCCATCTCTTCCAATACCCTGTTCGAAGGCCACTCGATTCGTCAGTAAAGCTTCCCTTGAAATCCCCAATAAATCACAGACCACTTGGTCGATGCTTAAGGCCTCGTCGCTTGCTAAAATCAATCCCAAGGGAATGGGGTGCCCACTATTCGGCCCGTTTCCCTCCATTCCCACGATTCCATCCAGAACGGTCAGGGAAGGCTTCACCACCTGATAAAGATCAACCAGCACCTGGGCGAAAAGCCTTCGATTCTCTCCTGCCCTGAGATGCCACAAGGCCTTCCTTGGACCCGGGATGCATCCGAACAGATTCTTCACCCCGAGGGTGAGAAGCGTATTCCCATGGGTCTTCCATTTGGGAAGGTTGATGATTACATCGACTTCAAGAATAGCCTGATCAATCTCTAACTGTTTAAAGTGTTTTCCAACTCCTTTTGCAGAAAGAACGGGTCTGTCAAACTCGAGGAGAGGACAATTCATCTCATCTGCCACTCCCTTGATTCCTGCCTTTTCGGCGGTTCTCACCAAGCCACCCACGGATGGACTATCTCCTATGAAGGGGATTCCTCCTCCCTCCCGCACGATTTTGATCATCCCTTTAACGATAGAGGGATGGGTTGTCACGGCCTTCTCCGCCGCTTTTCCGAAGAGGAGATTGGGTTTGAGAAGGACACGATTGCCCTTCTGAACGAAATGTTCGATTCCCCCCAGAAGACCGATGGCCGTTCGGAGTCCCTCCAGGACTTTGTCTTCATCATAGTTCTGACACTTGACGATCGATACTGTGGATTTCATTGTAATTGTTTATGAAGCGGTCGCCAGAAATAAAGGATCAAAATCTAATCTACTCCCTCCCCCTTGATGCCTGCCTGCCGGTAGGCAGGGGGGAGGGTACGGGTCGGGGTGAATTGATATTTGGTCCCCCCTCCCCTCAATCCCCTCCCACCAGAGACTGTGTCGTAATGTCATTCTGAGGCATCAGCCGAAGAATCTCTGTTTTCCAACCCATTGATTCTACGAGATTCTTCACTTCGTTCAGAATGACAGACATAGCGTTTCCTCCTATTACGACACAGTCTCCCAGGGGAGGGGAAGTATTTGGGGGTATCTTCCGTGCACAGTATTTATCCTAATCTTTCTTTGGCCGTGATCTCCTGAATAGAGATTTCGATGATTGCTGTTTTCTTGAGGATCTCCTCAGGGATCTTCTCGTAGCCCCTTTCAGGCTGGTATTTCTCCATCAATCTTTCGAGGATTTCCAGTTTCTCGGTTTTCTCTCTCACCAAAGCAGCCTTTCCCTTGATGATGATGCTGCGAAAGTAATAATTGGCTGAGCAGGCATTCTTTCCGGCAGTCACATAAGCGATGGGTTCATCCAGCTCGAAACAGATCGGGCTTCCTCGACGGATGTCTTTTACCTTCTCTCCCTTTAGAGAGGAATGGATATAGACTTTCCCATTCCAATAGAGAAAATTGACAGGTTTGATAACAGGGATACCCCTTCTGTTGACCGTAGCTATTCTTCCGACCAAGGATTTTTCCATTATGGCCGTGATCGTCTCTCCATCTTTTAGTTCTCTCTCCGGGTGACGCATCAGTTTCCTCCAAATCGCCATGCACCACGTAGGATGCATGGCCCAGCACAGGGCACTCCCCTCACCCTTCCCCTCTCCCCGAGGGGGAGAGGGATGGGGTGAGGGGGATTCTAATCACTCCTTCCTTAAATACAGGAACAATGTTTGTCGTATCTACCTGGGCGCAATAAGGAAGATCCTCTTCAAATCCTCGATCAACCAGGTTCCTCCCATGTTGCGAGAGGTAGAAAGATTCCGCAATATTCGCTTCAAATTTTTGAAACAGGATATGAGCAGAACGGGAGGCATCTGTTAAGAGAAATGATTTTCCCCCTTTTCTGATGATCCGGTCAATGAGCATCCCTCCGCAAACCGTATCTTCCAGAGAAAAATTTCCTTCGTCTCCCGAAAGATAGATGAAAAGGTCTTGATTCAGCTCAAAACATCTCTCGGCCACTGCAGTGATATTTAAGAAACTTCCAACCAGAACTTTTTTGCCAGAAGAGACTGCGTGAAAGGCCTTTGTCCCATTGGTCGTGGTTAAGATCAATCGCTTTCCTCTCACCTTTTCACCTTGATATTCCCTCGGTGAATTTCCTAAATCGAATCCTTCGATTTTTCTGGACTCCCTTTCCCCTCCGAGGAGCGTGGTATTTGGAGGAAAGGTCTTTGCCAACTGGAAGGCTTTCTCTACTGTCTCTACGGGAATGATCTCACTGGCTCCTTGCGATATTGCCTGAACCATAACGGAGGTTGCTCTCAGGATATCAATGACCGCGACGACTCGATCAGAAAGAAGTTCTGAGGTAATAGGAAAAGGAAGCAGTTGAATATGGATGTGCATAGAGGAAAGTTACCACACCTATTCCTTCAAATTCAAGCCGAGACTGGAAAGTCTCGCCGAAAACCCGGTTACCGGACAAGAATGTCCGGCCTATCGGGTTTTTTAGATCGCTGCATTCATCCACGGCCATAGGCCGTTATTTTCTGCGTAGGCGGATAAAGATAAACAGGATTGTTTGTTTCAAGATTGACCAGGAAGACTGTTTTTCAGTGAAGGATCTGGCTGAGGAAGAGCCTGGTCCGCTCGTGCTGTGGGTGTTCGAAGAATTCCACAGGCGTGTTTCCCTCCACAATCTTACCGAAGTCCATGAAAAGCACCCTGTGGGCCACACTTTTGGCAAAACCCATTTCATGAGTGACGACGATCATGGTCATGCCCTCCCGGGCGAGTTCGATCATAACGTCCAGCACTTC
>CAYMJV010000068.1:0-16517 GCA_964390545.1 uncultured Syntrophaceae bacterium | reverse complement strand
TAACCAACTAATATCACAAGAAAAAGCAGAATATGTTACGTATAGCACCTACAAAGGTTCACTCTAATAATACTCTGACACTTAACGATTACTGGTTGAAATATGCATAAAATGTGAAAATCAGGACTTGACCTTACAGACACCGTCAAGTCAGGTATTTCGATCCTGTTGAAAAAGTAATTTTTTGCAGGTTGATCAAAAATGCCCAGATGCAAGGCGCCCGAAATCCTGAGGAGTGAGGCGTACTTGAATGTACGTCGCAACGACGAAGGATGAGGGGAACGCCGCAGATGGGCGTTTTTCAACAGCCTGTTTCTTTCTGAATTCATCAAATCGAGATTTTGTCCTTAGATTGCTTACCAGTGATTCGTTCAATCGAAATACGCCATATCCGTATCTTTTCGAGTAGTTGTTCATTAAAGTCCCATTCTCGGTTCGAGTAATGTTTCATTATCTGACCAAAGGCATAAGCTTTGTGGTGGAAATCCGTTATTTCTTCAACGGTACCAAACCCTATCACACTATAAAAGGAAAAAGTCCATTTACATGCAGTATCATCATTGGGAACAACTTTTACATCGTGCTCGAACTCAAAACAAACTTGATTATTGAAGGTAATATAATCTATTTTCATGCCTTCAATAGCGGTGTGAAAAAAGATAGACTTACCATCATAGCCAAAAGATACTGGAACGATGTACGGCATTTTGTCCTTGCACAATCCCAGTCTGCAAATTTGGGCTTTCGCTATGATTTGCTTAATCAAATCATTATCCTGAATTTCCTTATCTTTCCGTCTCATTTCAACCTCATGCACTTGTTTCTTCTCAAGAAGAAAACGTTACCTGACTTGAAAGTGTTTGTAAGGTGAAGTCCTGACTTTCGCACAATGAGAAAAGCAGTGGCATTTCTTTTAATGGGTGACCCTACCTTTGCTCTTTGACCCTATAGGTTTCAGCCTTATCCCCATTCTTTCTTCCCCGTGGGCATAAGAAAGACAAGAGGAATAGTAAATAAAAGCCCCAGACCAAAAGAGATGAACGTAACTCTAAACCCATTGGCAAGGGTAGAACTCAAATGGAGGATAATTGTAATTAATGAGATTCCCAACGTTCCTCCAACGTTCGCAAACATACCTCGAAGCCTTGTGATGGTAGCTACCTTTCTTAGTTGAAATTTAGAGAGTGGCTCCTAAAATGGTGCTAATATCTTAATCGGGTGAGAAAAAGAAAAACCACCAAGAAAGGAGCCAGTGATAGAGAAGATATTACGAATTGGCAGAGGTGTCAAGGTGAGGCGGGCGAGAGCGAAGGAGATTTGTGATCAGGGTTTGAATGGGATGGATGTGGATATGAAGGTGGAGTTAATCCAGGCTTTGATTCCGATCGGATTATGGCATGTGAAGGAGGAATTGGAGGAAGAGGTTAGAAGTTTGGCTGGGGAAGCTGTACTGGGGCGACGCGATGGGGACCTGTTCGGATCATCAGGCGGGATGGTCGTATGCCCCGAAAGGGCAGACCCCGATACGACCCCGGGCAGGGAACCGTTTCGGGGCAAACGTTCTTTCGGCCATTACCAATCGAGGCGACCTGGCATTCGTCGATATTGGTCCGATTGGAAAGGCACCTTTCTACTATTTCATCCCAGGCCATTTTAGGCTCTGCCTCCCCTGTGCAAGTTGCAATCTGAGGTGCAAACATTGCCAAAACTGGAATCTCTCCCAGAAGAGCCTCGAGGAACTGAACCACTACTCGTACTCTCCTTCCGAAATCATCCAACAGGCAAGAGAGCACCAACTTCTTTCTATCTCCTTCACTATACCGATCCGACGGTCTACTACGAGTATTTGTACGACATCTCCTCCATCGCCAAACGGAACGGTTTTATGACTTCGATGGTCTCGAATAGACATATCAACCGAGAACCCCTTCCAAAACTTTTAACAGTCCTGGATGTCGTTAAGATTGGCTTCAAAGGGTTTAGGGAAAAATTTTATGAAGAGGTCTGCTCCGCATCATTGAAGCCTGTCCTGGAATCCATTCTCACCATCAGGAAAGAGAATATATGGCTGGAGATTGTTAATTTGGTCATCCCCACTTTAAATGATAATCCAAAAATGATTGACGAGATGTGTCGGTGGATCAAAGAGAATTTGGGACAGGATACCCCACTTCACCAGGTTTTCCCAAAATTATAAATCAGTTCATCTCTTCCCTACTGCGGTTTCTACTTTAGAGTAGAGTCTGCCTATGAGATTGCAAAGAAGAATGGTTTGAGATATGTTTATGTTGGAAATGTTCCAGGCCATATGTACAATTCAACCTATTGTCCATTTTGCAATCGAAAGGTCATCCATTGAACACACTTTGGTGTTCTTGAGATGAATTTGATCAGTGGAAAATGCAAGTTCTGCAACTTTTCCGTTCAAGGGAAACGGGCTTAAGAAATTTCGGAGGATCAATGTTATGGAAGACATAAGAAATTTTGACCCTCGATCAGTGCTCAATACAATTTACAACGGTATTGTCGCCATCGACGGGAAAGGTATCATCACTTATTTCAACAAAACGGCGGAAAGAATCTTTAACATTCCTGCTCATGAGGCTATTCATCGATACATTCTGGATGTTCTTCCGAATACAGGCGGTAAATTGCTTGAATGCCTAAAGACAGGATCCCCATTTTATGGAGAAAAACTCAAAGGTGAAACAGTTACCCTTATTTCGAATATTAACCCTATTGTGAGTGACGGAAAAATCTCTGGCGCCGTCAGCCTCTTTCAAGATATCTCCGAAATTGAAAAAATTTCAAAAGAATTGGATCTGTTTAAGAACATGAAGAACTGGTTGGATACTATCATCGATTCATCCTATGATGGTCTCTGGATATGTGATCATGACGGCAAAGTGATCAGCATAAATAAAGCCTCGGAAAGGATCAATGATGTAAAGGCTGAAGAGGTCGTTGGAAAGAATATGAAGGAACTGATAGACAATGGGCTTTTCGATAAATCAGCCACTCTAGAGGTTCTGAAGAGAAGAACCTCAGTAACAATGATTCAGGAGATTAAAGGGGGAAAGAAGGTTCTGGTCACCGGGAATCCAATTTTTAATGAAAAAGGAGAAATTACTTTTATCTTAACAAATGAACGGGACATTACTGAATTGGATAATCTCAGAAGTCAACTTCAGGAGACGCAGGCTCTGGCTAAAAGCTACTCTTCGCAACTCTCTGAGTTAGAGATGAAAGGAGTTGACCTTTCCAATATCATCTTCCGAAGCGAAGAAATGGAACGGATTATTAAAATGGCCTTAAGGGTTGCTAAAGTAAATTCCACTATACTCCTTCTCGGGGAATCCGGTGTAGGAAAAGGAATGATTGCAAGACTGATTCACAGACATTCAGAACGAAGTGGTAGCCCTTTCATTCGAGTCGATTGTGCTGGTATTCCGGATACTCTCGTTGAATCAGAATTATTTGGATATGAAAGAGGTGCCTTTACCGGTGCAAAATCAGAAGGCAAACCAGGATTCTTCGAACTTGCTAATAAGGGGACCCTCTTCCTCGATGAAATTGGAGAAATTCCCCTTAGCACGCAGTCAAAACTGCTTCGTTTTTTGGAAGATCATGAAATCATTCGCGTTGGTGGAACAGAACCAAAGGAAATTGATGTGAGAATTATTGCAGCAACCAATAAAAAGATCGATGAAATGGTATCATCCAAACTGTTTAGAGAAGACCTTTATTATCGTCTCAACGTTGTTCCAATCTATATCCCCCCTTTAAAAGAGAGGCGGGATGATGTCTCACCCCTGATCTCTCATTTTCTTGAGAAATTTAGCAAAACACATCGAAAAGAAAAGATTCTTTCCCCAGAAGCAATTGATGCTCTTTCCAGATATGATTTTCCAGGAAATATTCGGGAACTAGCTAACCTTATTGAACGGCTTGTTGTGCTTGCGGAAAACGATCGAATTGAGCTGAGAGATCTGCCGGATAGTATAAATAGTTATATGAGCAAAACAATAGCCCATCCAGTGCTATCTGAAGGTATCCCACTCAAAGACGCTCTAAAAAAATACGAGAGGCTGATTATTGAAAGGGCTATCCAAAAGTATGGTTCTCAGGATGAAGTGGCAAAAATTTTGAAAGTAGATCAGGGAACAATATCCAGAAAAATCAAGAAATATTCCGTTGTCAAAAAAGATGTGATAATGCATAAGTAGATGTATTTTTACATGAAACATAATTATCTATTATCTAATAACATTTTATAGTTTTTACATTTTATTAGAAAATTAAGATGCAAATTTGCATGAAATTCAAGTCTATCAAAACTCATCCATCTCTTTCAACTATCCTTTAATCCCTAATCCTGAACCGATTTTATGATTTAAATCAATTCACTAGGAGGAAAAGTTTTTAAATTATTTCTCCCTAGAATTATTTTTGAATCATTGGCATGAAATATGGAGTTTCCATTATGGCTTTACAAATTACGACCAAGGCCTGAAACGGATAAGACAAGAGGTAAGACCCATGAAAAGCAATGAATCTTTACTTGCAGAAAGGAACAAACATATACCCCAGGGGCCATTCAATGTCCATCCTATCTTTGCGGAAAAGGCCAAAGGGGCGATCATTACTGATGTCGAAGGGAAGGAATACATTGATTTTGCAGGTGGCATCGGTGTGAACAATGTCGGGCATTGCGATGAAGAGGTCTTGAAGGCAATTCAAGATCAGATCCAGAAATATATTCACACCTGTTTCCATGTAGTAATGTATGAACCTTATGTGGAGCTTGCCAAGAGGCTAAACCAACTTACACCTGGAGACTTCCCAAAGAAGACAATGTTTGTAAATAGTGGAGCTGAGGGTGTTGAAAATGCCGTCAAGGTCGCCCGGCACGCTACGGGCAGGCCGGCGATCATTGCCTTTGAGGATGCTTTTCACGGCCGAACTCTTTTGGCGATGAGTCTCACCAGTAAGATGAAGCCCTATAAATTTGGTTTTGCTCCTTATGCCCCAGAAATTTATCGCATGCCTTTTGCCTATTGTTACCGATGTGCCTTTGGCCTGGAATACCCGTCTTGTGAAATACACTGCGCTTACTTTCTAAGGGATTTCTTCCATACTCACATTTCCTCAGAGCAAGTAGCCGCTGTCATAGCAGAACCTGTACTTGGGGAAGGAGGGTTCGTTGCCCCTCCCAAGGAATATTTTAAGATTCTTCATAAGATTTGCCAGGATCATGGTATTGTCTTGATTGCCGATGAGATCCAAACCGGCTTCGGCCGAACAGGTAAAATGTTTGCGATGGAACACTATGAAGTTGCACCAGAGATCGTAGTCATGGCCAAGTCCATGGCCGGCGGTCTTCCTCTTAGCGCTGTAACAGGACAAGCAGAATTGATGGATCACCCTCAAGTGGGAGGGCTAGGGGGGACCTTTGGAGGAAATCCTGTGGCCTGCCGGGCAGCTCTTGCAGTTCTGGATGTGTTTGAGAAAAAAGGCGTCTTATCGCGGGCAGAAAAAATCGGCCAAAAGGTTATGGAAAGATTTAAGGAATTTCAAAAACGCCACTTCTTGATTGGTGACGTTCGGGGGTTAGGGGCCATGGTTGGAATGGAGTTGGTGCTTGATCGGAAGACAAAGGAACCAGCCACTGCATTTACGAAACGTTTGGTTGCGCGTTGCCGAGAGAAAGGGCTTTTGATGATTTCTGCAGGAACTCACTCCAATATCATTAGACCCTTGATGCCCTTGATCATTACGGATGATCAGCTTGAAAAAGGGTTATCGATCATTGAAGAAAGCCTTAGTGAACTCTCCCCTGCCTAAAATATCTGGGGCGGAAAGCCATGGTTTATGAAGAGACATTGGAAGAAGTGGGCCATGAAATTAAAGCCGATAGAAGCCATGCCCAGATCCTCCTTAGAATCACCGATTCTTCAAAGATTGACGCTGAAGCGGAGAGGATCGTTGAGGATCTTGGCATCCACATCATTGAAAAGAGTTACCTCTCAACTCAATGGATTCTATTTAAGCTGGATGTAAAGGACATGAGAAATGTAGCCCTGAAGCTAACGGAGCACGGATTCGTCATTAAAGGAATTAATGCATTGCCCGAAGAACGAATCAGCTCAAATCGAGGAGGTGATAAGCAAAAAGGAAAAAAGAGAGAGAAGTGAAATTTAGGCATGAGAGTATAAGCTATTTTTTTCATTGAAGAAAGGAAAGGAGGATACTATGAGGGAAAGAAGTATTTGCTGGAAGGCGTATGTTTGTGTTTTGGCTTTCGCGTTTGTGTGTTCCATGGCATTTCTCGCCGATCGTCCTGCCCTGGCACAGCCAAAAGTGGTAAAAGTGGGGAACATTCTGCCGCTTTCCGGTCCATCGGCTTCCGTCGGGCAACAGAACAAAAATTCCCAAGACATGGCCATTGAGGAGATCAACGCGGCAGGAGGGATCAAGTCGCTGGGAGGGGCCAAGATTGTCATGTTCTACGCCGATTCGGAGTCCAAGCCTGACAAGGGTGTGGCTGAGGCAGAGCGTTTGATCAACACCGAAAAAGTCAATGTGCTTACGGGCTGCTGGAACTCCGCGGTCACTTACCCAACGACAGCTGTGTCTGAGCGGTATGGAATCCCCTTTATCGTCCCAGTTTCGGTGGCTGACAAAATCACTGACCAGGGCTTTAAAACCGTCTTTCGGATTGCCGCAAAAGATAGCTGGTGGACCCGAGACCAGTTTGTCTTCCTCAGTGACCTTCAAAAAGAGTTCAGCAAGAAGGTATCCACCCTGGCCTTTGTTTATGAAAACGGGGACTGGGGCAAGGGATTTGCCAGCGGTTGGAATAAGCTTGCGGAACAGGGCGGCTATAAAGTTGTTATGGACGAGCCCTATCCCTCAACGGCAACCGATATGAGCCCTCTTGTCCAAAAGATCAAACGGGCCAACCCAGATATACTCCTGCTCGTTTCGAATGCGGCCGACGCCATTCTGATCACCAATACGATGGCTGAGTACATGGTGAAACCCAAAGCGATTATCGCGAGCGGTGGCGGCCATGCAGACCCATCTTTCTTGAAGGCTGCAGGGAAGAACGCCCGGTATATCTTTGATATCGTCGAGTGGGAGACAGATGTCAACAAGCCCGGGGCCAAGGAGGCTAACGAGAAGTTCAAATCTAAGTATGGCTATAACCTGGCCGGAGAGTCGGTGGATGGCTATATTGCCATGTATGTGATGGCCGATGCCTTGGAACGTGCCAAGTCTCTCGATCCCAAGGCCATCCGAGATGCGTTGGCCAAGACCAAGCTGGCCAAAGGGCCTGGCATGATCGTTGGCTATGATGCGGTCGAGTTCGACGCAACCGGACAGAACAAGTATGCTGCTTTGGTGATGGTCCAGATCAACGATATCGGCAAGGGAATGGAACGGATCACCGTGTGGCCTAAGGGCGCGCGCCGTGCTGGATACAAACCTGTCTTCCCAAGTCCATAAGTGCTTCCGCTACTCAGACTATCACCCTCGGGGAGCAAGCCTGGTGATGGGCAAGCTCCCCGCTAAAATCTGTCGCCGATGAGGAGGGGCTTTGGATGCAATACATTCTTGAAGACGTCATCAATGGCATTCTTATGGGATCCATTTATGGGCTTGCCGCTTTGGGCCTCACCGTCATCTTCGGCGTGCTCAAGGTTATCAATTTCGCGCATGGCTCCTTGCTCATGGTTGGCATGTACGTCGCCTATTGGGCAGTGATCCTCACAGGGCTTCACCCCTATTTGGCCCTGGTTATAGTAGTGCCGGTGATGTTCCTATTTGGCTATTTTCTCCAGGATATTGTCATCAAGCCCATCTTCAAGGCCGAGAAAGCCGTCCGTGAGCCTATCACCGTCATCATCGTCACCACCGGTGTCTGGTACATATTGGATAATCTTTCACTCCTTGTCTTCGGCCCCCAGTACCGAAATCTTCAGGATAACCCCCTGCGCGGAAAGATGCTGGAGGTGGGCGGGATGCTTCTCTCGGTCCCTAGACTATGGGGTTTTTTTGCTGCCCTTCTCACGGCGTTGGCCATCTACTTGTTCTTTCAGAAGACCCGTACCGGCCGGGCGATCCGGGCCACGAGCATCGACCGGGAAGCCGCAAGCCTGCAGGGGATCAATCAGTACAAGGTATATAACGTCGCCGTCGGGATCGGCACAGCCGCCGCAGGTATCGCCGGCGTGTCTCTCGTACCTTTCTACAACATCTTTCCGAGCGTAGGCGTCCTTTTCGATATAAAATGCTTCATCATCGTGGTCCTCGGCGGTCTTGGCAGTATCGCAGGTGCGCTCCTGGGCGGTATGATCATCGGTGTGATCGAGTACGTAGGTACCCAGTTTATGGCTGCCACCTGGACTGAGGCGATCGTCTATGGCCTCTTCCTGGTTTTCTTGTTTCTCAAACCTTCCGGCCTGTTCGGCGTAAAGTACGAATGGTAGCGCAAGAGGCATAGCATGGGACGAAACACAATTCGCATCGGACCTCTCGTGTTGGCTGGCGTGATCGCCCTCGGTTTGCCGCTGGCAGTGAGAAGTGTCACTTACCTTCATATCCTGGTCCTTCTTTATCTATATGCCTACCTTACCACTAGCTGGAACCTCGTAGGCGGTTTTGCAGGGGTTCTTCCCTTGGGACACTCTGCATTCGTAGGCATTGGTGCCTATACCTCAACGGTCCTGTCGCTCCAGTATGGGATCAGCCCCTGGATCGGCATGATGATCGGTGGAATTCTGGCGGCGATTGTCGGTGTGATCATAGGTCTGCCGACCTTCAAGATGCGAGGGGCCTACTTTGCCCTGGCCACAATCGCTTTTGCCGAGGGCATCAGGGTGATGGTGGAAAACATCGACAATCTCGGCCCAATCAGGCTCAACGGCCCCCGAGGGTTGCAGATCCCGCCTCTGAATACCGGCCTTTTGAATTTCATGTTCGCCACCAAGGAGCCCTATTATTATATCATCCTGTTCATGCTTGCCGGGGTGCTACTGCTGACCTATGCGATCTCGCGCTCTAAACTGGGACACTATCTCGTCGCAGGGGGCGAAGAGCCCGAAGCGGCTATGGCCTTGGGGGTGAACGTCGCAAGGGCCAAGCTCATCGCGATGGCCATGAGTTCCTTTCTCACCGCCTTTGCAGGGACGTTTTGGGCCCAATTCACCCTCTACATTCACCCCAAGAGCGTCATGTCGCTGGACATATCTTTCGAGATCGCCTTCATTGCCCTCATTGGCGGGAGAGGATCCATCGCGGGGCCTGTCCTCGGGGCACTCCTCCTTAGACCCGTCACCGATTTTTCCAGGATCTACTTCGGTGGCAAGCTTCCAGGGCTCCACCTCATCATCTTCGGTGTTGTGTTAATCTTGGTGATGATTTACCAGCCCCGCGGGCTCCAGGAGCCGCTTACAAGGGCCTACCGCTCAGTAACGAAAAAGCTTTTCGGTCACACGGAGGCGGCATGAGGATTCTCGAACTCAAAGGCGTTAACAAATCATTCGGTGGGCTCAAGGCTGTGGAGGATTTCAACCTGAGTATAGAAGAGGGTGAAATCCTGGGGCTGATCGGGCCTAATGGCGCAGGAAAATCAACGATCTTCAACTGCATTGCAGGCGTCTACCCGCCCACCGCAGGAGAGATATATTTCAAGGGGGAAAACATCACCCATCAAAGGCCTTGGGACCTTTGCAGGGAAGGGCTGGCCCGCACCTTCCAAATCGTGAAGCCCTTCTCTTCCCGGACGGTTCTCTATAATGTCACGGTCGGGGCCTTTGCCACCACGGGCAAAAGGGCTGAGGCCGAACGCAGGGCACTGAAGGTGCTTCGTCGTCTTCACATGCAAGACGTCAAGGACGTGCGCGCTGGCAACCTGACCATCGCCTATCTCAAGCGCCTGGAGATCGCTCGGGCACTTGCTACCCAGCCCAAGATCCTCCTGCTCGACGAGGTCATGGCAGGGCTGCGGCCGACCGAGGTGGATGAAATGGTGAAGATCATCAAGGAGCTTCGAGAAAGCGGCGTCACCATCTTCGTCATCGAGCATATCATGCGCGCCATCATGGCCCTTTCTGACAGGATCGCCGTTCTCCACTTTGGAAAGAAGATCACGGAGGGTACGCCAAAGGAAGTTGCCTCTGACGAACGGGTGATCAAGGCCTATCTTGGAGAAGAGTATGGCACTGCTTGAAGTGAAAAATATTGATGTGTTCTACGGTGATGTGCAGGTCATCTTCGGCCTTTCCCTGCGCGTAGAGGAGGGTGAGGTTGTGAGCATCATCGGCGGGAACGGAGCCGGGAAATCAACCCTGCTCAAAACGTTATCTGGACTCATGCACCCGACCAAGGGAGAAATTACCTTCGAAAGTAAGACCATCCAGAGATCTTCCCCTGAGGACATCGTGGAGTGTGGCATTGTGCAGATCCCGGAGGGCCGAAGGCTATTCACCCTCATGTCGGTACAGGACAACCTCATCGTCGGTGCTTATAACAAGCGGGCCGACAGAGAAAGGGAAGCTACGCTCGGGGAAGTGTACCAGCTCTTCCCAAGGCTGAAGGAGCGCACAGCCCAGATGGCCATGACCCTTTCCGGCGGCGAGCAACAGATGGTGGCGATCGGCAGGGGGCTGATGGCAAAACCAAGACTCCTGATGTTGGACGAACCTTCGCTGGGACTGGCACCTATCCTCACCAAAAGCATCTTCGAGACAGTGCGCAAGATTGCTGACCAGGGGACCACGGTGCTCCTGGTGGAGCAGGACGTAAAGCATTCCCTGAGTCTGAGCGACCGGGGGTACGTCTTAGAGCACGGCCGAACAGTGATGGAGGGACCGGCAAAGGATCTTCTCGAGGATCCTCATATTAAGACGGCCTATCTTGGATTGTAGCGTGGCCCGAATCCTTGATGAATGAGAGGGACGTCATCTTATGTCCAAGGATGCAGTGAAGCAAAGGTCCCCGGGTCATAGTCAAAAACTTCAGAGGTAGAATATTTGACGAGGAAAAAATTATGATTGATAAAAGTCAGTATAACGAAAGTAAACCCTTGGATATGCATAATCTACAATTTGACATAGCTGCCGAACGTCTTCCCCTGGAGCCGTGGATCACTGAAAAGATCAAATCAGCCATACAAAGAAAGGTTTGCCGCTCTAAAGCTTTCTCAACCGGCCTGTTTGTCTTACAGCAACTTTAAAGAGTTTTTCAGAGATCATAGTACATAGTTGACAGCAGTGGAAGCAGTAGACATTCGCCATGCAGAGCCGTCTGACTATCAGCCTATCATCTCCGTGATCAATGATTGGTGGGGCGGACGAAACATGAGCGATATGCTGCCCAAACTTTTCTTTAATCACTTTCGCGAAACAAGTTTCGTGGCTGAGAGTAGCGGCAAAATCGTTGGTTTTCTAATTGGCTTCTTGTCACAGACCTTCCAAGATGAAGCTTACATACACTTTGCCGGTGTGCATCCTGATTATCGAAAAATGGGTTTAGGGCGCGTTCTCTATGAGCGGTTCTTTGAAGTGGCAAGGAATCTTGGTCGTACGGTCGTCCGTTGCGTCACTTCACCCGTTAACAAAGGCTCTATCGCATTTCACCTTCGGATGGGTTTTGGTATTGAGCGAAGTGAAACAATCGTTGAGGGTATCTGTGTAGCCAAGAATTATGATGGGCATGGTAGTGATCGTGTCTTGTTCTCTAAGACACTGAACGCGTGATAGTTATAAATAGAAAGGAAAAAAGGCAATGAAAGGCTTTTTTAACAAAATTTTAAGAATCAATCTTAAAACAAAAACTTTCCGAGAGGAGGCGATTGCTGATTCGGTTTATGAAACCTATCTGAGCGGAAAAGGGCTCGGCATCTATCTCCTCATGAAGGAAAACCCTCCCGGAGTTGACCCCCTATCTCCACAAAACAAGCTTATCTTCTGCGTTGGCCCAGCCACCGACACGCGAATCTACGGCTCGTGCCGACATGGTGTCTTTACCAAATCGCCACTCACCGGCATCTACTCTGAATCTTACTCGGGAGGAAAAGCGGCAGAACCCATGAGCCGGACGGGTTACGATGCCTTCATTTTGGAAGAGGCATCGAGCAAACCGGTCTGGATTGAGATCTCAGATCGAAAGGTCACCTTTCACGAAGCAAAAGACCTCTGGGGTAAGGATACTTATTCTACAGAGGACGAGGTCTTAAAGAGAGCGAATCAAAAAGGTGCAGCTACCCTTGTCATTGGCCCTGCTGGAGAAAATCTGGTCCGATATGCGGTCATTGAAAATGACTACTGGCGATCTCTTGGGAGAACGGGAGTCGGTGCTGTAATGGGTTCGAAGAAGGTCAAGGCCATTGCCTTTCACGGTGAGAAGAAGCGTCAGATTGCTCATTCCGATCGACTGGAACAGTTCGCCAAAGAGACATTGGAGCGCGGCAAGGACAGCCCTGGAGCCCAAAACTACAGAAGGCTAGGAACTGCAATGTTGGTGGCAATGACGAATACGGTTGGCGGGTTTCCATCAAAATACTGGCATCTCGGAACCTTTGAGGGATGGGAGAAAATCAGTGCCGAGGCACTCCTCGAGCGGTGCCAGGTGAGACCTTCCGCATGCCTTAGATGCTTCATGGCCTGCGGAAATTTAAGCGAGGTTAAAGAGGGAAGGCATAAGGGTCTTAAGATCGAAGGTCCGGAATATGAAACAATCTATGCCTTTGGTGGGCTCTGCATGGTCCACGAGATCGAGGAGATTGCCTATCTCAACGATATCTGTGACCGACTGGGCATGGATACGATTTCTGCTGGAAGCCTCTGCGCCTTTGCCATTGAGGCGTCAGAGATGGGACGGATTAAGGAAAAGATCAGTTGGGGAGATGTGGACAAGATCGCTGAACTCCTTCACGACATCACATCCAAGAATGGAATAGGAGCGATTTTGGCAGAAGGGATTCGACATGCTGCCAAACGCTGGGATATGGAAGACATTGCCATCCACGTGAAGGGGCTTGACCCAGCCGGTTACGACCCAAGGGTTCTTAAAGGAATGGGCCTTGCCAATGCCACATCGGATCGCGGGGCTTGCCATCTGAGGTCAACCTTCTATAAAGCCGAACTCTCCGGGATGATCCTTTCGGATCAGATGGAAGGAAAAGCCAAACTCTTTCTCGAATTCGAAGATCGTTTCAACATCCACGATTCGCTCATCTTATGTCGATTTTATCGGGATATCTACTGGGACTGGAATTACCTTTCCACAATCGTAGAGGTTACGACTGGACTCAAACTGGATGAAAACGGCTTGAGAAAAATCTCATCCACCATTCAAAATGAAACCCGAAAGTTCAACCTTCGTGAGGGCATCACGGCTAAAGATGACACCCTTCCCAAGAGATTCTTTGATGAACCTCTGGGCAAAGATGAAAAAACAATCCGAAGAGAAGACTTCCAAAAGATGCTCCAGGATTATTATGCCCTGAGAGGTTGGAGTTCTGACGGTATTCCAAGGCCCTGATGATCTAACATTGCAGATTAAAACTTATCCTTTCGATTGGTCTTTCCTCGACTTCCCTCTCCTAGGTTAAAAGGATAATCGTATCTCAGAAGCTGCTTAGACTATGGAAATCATAGCACGCAAGGAATGGTATTCTATTCAGGGGAGACTCGAAAATCACTCTTTCATCTGAAAATAGTAGCTAACTCACTGTATCAAATATAAAATTTTCATTCTCATTTGTGCCGACTGGTCGGTATGGGAGTTTTAGAAAGAAACAAATAAGGTAGCGATGAAGAATTTTAGACCCTAAACTGTGGGTATCTTGCCACTATCCGGACCTGCCAAAAGGTTTTGATTTGACATATCAAAACTTCAAATCAGAGGATAATGACCACCTATCGATTACCAATTGCAATCGAGCATGCTTTGCCAAATTGGGCCCTTGTGGATTTCAGGAAGAAAGTGAGGCAACACACTTTATGGATATTAAGGGACTGGCAAAACAGAAGAAAATTAGAATCTCACCCTCTATGTGACCGGCACGTGCCCCGCAAGCCCCACCCTTCAGGACGGGGCCAAGGGGCACAATATAAAAGGAAACTACCTTACCGGGAAGCCCCGCCCTTTAGGGCGGGGAGCTTCAATTTCTCCATACTCTTCAAGACAAGTTTAGCTGCATTTATCCCAGAGATGATCACCATGGGTATACCTCCGCCAGGGAAGGTCCAGTGGCCTGCCTGATAAAGATTGGCAATGGGTGTTTTCTGGCTACGAATCGTTGCGAGTTCTTTTGCCGATAGGTACCAACCCATCGTAGCGCCGTGCGTGTTTAATGTCATTCTCTCGTATGTAAGGGGGGTTGAGGCATCCCGAACGATGATATGACGGGATAGACCAGGGACCACCTTTTCCGTGACGCCAAGGATTTTTTGGGCTATCTCTTCCTTTATCTCTGTATAATGAGAATTTGTGTTGCCGCCATCTGTAAAGAGTTCATAAGGGGCAAAGGCAGCGATAGCAATGGTATGCTTGCCAGTTGGGGCTAGCATCGGGTTCTTTATGCTATCCATACGGATCGCCATCTTCTCCTTTTCGATGTCAAATCCCTCTACGTCTTTTTCCTCCCATGGGTTCTTACGAATTGTGGGGTAGTAGTGGACGAGAGCTCCATCAAAGCCCATCTGTGCCAGATCGAGATCTACACCTAAATAGAGGGTGAAGGTCGGTGCTGACCTCTCTTTTTTTTGGAGCTTCTTTGCGAACCGATCAGGTAATAGATGATTAGCTATTAGATGTTGAAATGTTGAGTGACTATCCGCATTGGAGATGACATATCTGGATTGGATCTCCTCTCCTCCCTCAATCTGAACCGCCCGGGCCTTTCCTTCCTCAATCACGATCTTCTTGACAAGGGTGTTAAGAGCAATCTCCCCACCGTAGGCCTTATAGTATCTGAGAAAAAGCTGAGGCAAGGCCTCCACCCCTTTGTCTTTGATGTAATAAAAGTTCCCCTTTATGGCCCACATGATTGGACTTGCACAGGCAAGGATAGAGGAGCCCTTACGGGTACCAAAGGTGAGGAGGTATTTTAAGAGAGGGTCTTTGAAAAAAGAGTCGAGGACTTCTTGGCCCGTTTTGCCACGATACCGGAGTAGTTGAGGTCTCTTGATCAATTTATATAATAGCTGAAGCTTCTCTTTCGGGCTGATGAGGTCAAGAGATTTGATGGAAAGGCCCTCTATGTTCTTAACCAACTTTTTCAATTCCCCCATATATGCATGGATAGATAGCCTCTCCTTGGGAAAGAGGTGGATTAAATCCCTTTCGAACCGATCAATATCAGTGGAGAGGGTGAGATCAAAATGGGGGGTAATGATTCGGCGCTGGGGGTCCTGTAGACAAAATTCGATCTCGGGAGGAAGGCCCAGAGTCCCGAAGGCTTCTTTCATCTGGCTATTGGGACCAAATTCATTGAGGTAATGGACAGCAGGTGCGAAGGTAAACCCGTCGCGCTTGAAATTCACACAGTAGCCACCAGGTTTTGAAGATTGCTCACAGATCAGTACCCTAAGCCCCTTCTTAGCTAAAAGGGTACCACAGCTCAGTCCCCCCATCCCTGCGCCGATGACAATGACATCGTATCTCTTCCCGTTCATCATCCTCCTTCTTCCAAAACATTAAAGGGCATGAAATCACAAATGGAGGTCCATTATAACAAAATCATTAACCAAGTGTAATAGTAAAATTGTTTTCCGCAGGCGCTGCTGTATGCCTCAACAGCTTCTTCCTGTGATGGATGCTTCGCTGGGAGAGTTTAGAAAGATGACCAACCTCCTTCGCTTCTGGATTGGAACTCCTGACCGGCAAGTGCCTCGTCCCGCCTCTGGCGGGATGGGCGGGGTCAAAGGGGCACAATAAAAATGAAATTTCATTGGCTCACATTCTGTTCGCCACTGCGTGCCCGGGAAGCCCCGGCGTGCCTGTCCCGTCCTAACGGGATGCCTGCCTGCCGGTAGGCAGGGCCGGGGAGCTTCATTAAAGTTTGCAAAAAAGGATTCGGTGTGTTATCTGTTCCAATCAATCTACAAAAGATCGACGGAAGCAGTTCCAGCCATTTCAGACCTGTCACTGATACATGGCTGGTCTGCAAACTCTTCCTTCGAGGTCTACTTTGGTGAGGAACAGAATGGATTTCTACCAGCGAGCCAAACGATACTCCATAGAAAAATTTACAGTAAGTTCACTTTCCCTCCTGGCCAATGCCTCCGAGGAAAATTTGATCCGTCTGACCTACCTGGCGGAGAAGATCCCCAAGAAAGGGTCCTATCGGGAAAAGATCCGGTGGATCCGTACCCTCTTCCAGACCGGTCATCCGGGTCTGGCCATTGCAAAGAGGGTTCTCAATGAAACGAACCCGCATCACCGGAAAAAGATCATCTCAAACTTCATCATTAACCAACTCCTGGTCGGCACCAACCATCGAAAGG
>CAYMJV010000067.1:0-16931 GCA_964390545.1 uncultured Syntrophaceae bacterium | reverse complement strand
CAATGACCCATCCCATCTGCCCTTAAAACGATTTCCATTATGCCCACTTTTGCCTTTGTTTAGCGCTTCCTGGATTGCTTTTTTGTAAGCACTCGAACCATCTCCCTGCAGTACCTGGGCGAAGATGATCCGTGTGAATAGAACGCATTCGGGCAAGTTGAGACAGCCATCACGAGATCACAAGTCCATTCCACAACATTGCTAAGAAGTCACGCCACGGCTGAACATGAATATCCTCATGCACCCGTGGCCTACGCTCATTACAGACGACAAACGCCTTCTTGGGATGGTATTCTTCTATGAATGTTTTGAGGGGCCGCAGGTCCGCGTTCTCTATTCGGCTCGACCCCTTTACTTCAATGGCAACCTCCCCTCGGCCCAAAACAAAATCCACTTCCAGGCCTGACTTCGCACGCCAGAAATTCACGTCGTAGTTGAGCTCCCTGTAGGAACGATGCGCAAGTATTTCCATCAGTATGAAGTGCTCGAGGGCTTTCCCGAACTGCTCCCCCCTCTCTTGAGGGATATGGCGTTGGGTAATGGCACCAGCCACTCCAACATCGAACAGGTAGAACTTGCCCGCCTTCGTGATGACTTGGCGCTCCTGCCGCCTCTTGTACGGCTCTATCATGGTTCCGAGTAGTGTATCGACGAGGATCTGGTAATACTCCTTGACAGTTTTGGCATCTACGCCGCAGTCCCGGGCGATGTTCGCATAGTTCGTTAGCTCTCCGTGGGAGTAACCCATGGCATCGAAGAAACGTGAGAAAGCAGGAATATTCCGGGCTAACCCTTCAGCAAATACTTCCTCTTTGAGATAGTCCCGGAGGTACGCCTGGAGTGATTTGCGGTAATCCTCCTCCAAGTAGTGGACAGGTATCATACCCCGATTGAGTGCTTTCAGCAGATTCAGATCAACCACTTCCGCTGAGACAAGGGGATGCATCTCGTAGCGCCACGCGCGACCACCAAGAAGATTTCCTCTTCCCCGTTTCAGTTTTCTTGCGCTGGAACCACACAGGATGAACCGCAACCCTTTGTTCTCGATCAGCCAATGAATCTCGTCAAGGAGCTGCGGCACCTTCTGCACTTCATCGATGATCACCGGCTCTTTCAACTGCTTTGGATCTGCCGCGAGGAGTTGCTCCCTCAACAGGAAGGGACGCTTGGTCAGTTCAAGAAAAAGGTCTGTCTGAAGCATGTCATAGCTCAAGCTGGCCGGAAAAGAGGCTTTGAGGTAAGTCGTTTTTCCTGTTTTCCTCGGCCCCCATAGAAAGGCGGATTGTCTTTTCGGCAATTCAATCTTAAGCAATCGTTCGATTGTTTCCATTATGGATGTAACTCCTGTTTAGTTTAACTAAAATGGAATAATATCCCTTTTGGTAATCGCTGTCAATGGGAGATTTTTCCGTCTTCGCCTTTAGACTATCCGGTGGGCCAATAAACTGTCTACGGGGGCAGGCAAGTGTAATAAAGTGTTCAAGGAGTAGTGGGGAAAACCCTTCAACCGTGAGGCGTAAGGCGCAAGGGGTTAGGGGTAATAATACAAATGCGGAATTCGCCTGCCTGCCGGTAGGCAGGGAATGCGGAATCTGAAAAGATAGATTGGGAGGTAGCGTGAGGGGGTGACGCGGAGAGGGGAAGACTTAAGAACCGATGGGAAGATAGGGAGATGAGGCGGGAATGTTAATCTTTCTCAGACATTGAACAGAAAATTGATGATATCGCCGTCTTCAACAACATAGTCCCTACCCTTCTGCATATATCTCCCCACTTCTCTGACCTTCTGCTCGCTTCCCAGTTTAACTAAGTCCTGATATTTCATCACCTCTGCCCGGATGAACCCGCGCTCAAAGTCAGAATGAATGACACCTGCGGCTTGAGGGGCAAGGGATCCCTGCCGGTCTGTCCAGGCCCGTACCTCGTCCGGCCCAACAGTGAAAAATGAGATGAGGCCAAGGGTTTTGTAGCAAAGCATCGTCAACCTATCCAGGGCCGGCTGATCAAGCTGGAGTTCCTCGAGAAAGGTCTGGCGCTCTGCCGCATCGAGCTGACAGAGTTCCTGTTCGATCTTGGCAGAAACAGCAATCCACTGGAAGTCTTGTTCACGAAAGTCTTCCTGCAATTTACCGATCAGATCCTCCTCTGCCAGCCCCTCCTCCCCGACGTTGAGAATAATGATAACCGCTTTGAGGGTCAGCAAAGGGTAGCTGGCGATGAGTCTCTCTTCAGCCTCTGTCAGGGGAAAGTCTCTCAAGAAACGGCCGGCTTCAAGATGGACTTTCATGCGCGTAAGAAGATCCGTTTCCATGGCCGCCTTTTGAACATCTCTCTTCTTGCTTTGCTCTTTTTCGAGCCGCTCAAGTCGCTTTTCAATAAAAAGGAGATCATTCAGTTGCAATGTTTCGTTAAAGAGAAGCGTATCGCGACGAGGGTCAACCGTGCCATGGATATGGAAGACCGTATCGTCCTGAAAAGCTCGGACAAGATGGCAGATAACATCCACATGCTCCAGATCCCGCAGGATCTGATCATTACGAGAGGCCTGCTGGTCTAAGTCAGGGAGAAGAATAAATTCAATATGGGCGGGGGTCTCCTGACGCGGAGCGTAAATCTCCACGAGGCGATCGAAGCGTGCATCTCGCACCTTTGCCAACCCCAAACCGTTCCCTTTTTTGCCCTCTGAATTTGGCTCTTTGCCGGTCAACAGCCGAAAGAGTGTGCGTTTGCCAACCTGAGGAAAACCCACAAGACCGAGTTTCATTCTATTCCTTTCCTCTCATCCAACAAAACCTCCCAATTGATTTTCGAGGGACAAACTTGCCCCAGAAAAACCTCAGACGAATCTCAGGAATGATCTTTGGGAAACCTAAGAGATCACTACCTTGGGAGAAACGCTCAGGAGGGATTGATATAGGTTAGACTAGAAAATAACACAAGACACGATCATTTTCAATCCCAACAGACGAAAGGAGTCGTGGGGGAAACTCTTCAACCGTGAGGCGTAAAGCGCAAGGAGTTAGAGGCAATCCAAATGCGGAATTTAAAACATTCGAAAAGAAGCATCTTCCTATGCGAAATGCGCATTAAACGGGAAGTTGAAGTCTGAACTAATACAAACGCATTTATTTCTTTGACATGAGACCCCCTCACCCTCCCCTCTCCCCGCTGGGGAGAGGGATGGGGTGAGGGGCGATTCCGTTAAGCGTAATGAGATGTAATGGGTTTCTATTAGTTGAAGTCTGAACTAATAAAGATGTAGAATTCATTTTTACCAATGCTGTCGAGGGGCAGGCCTTCTCGCCACAAATGATCGGCAACAAAGGAGCTGAACGGTGAAACATAATCCCGACGTTCAAGTGTACAAGATTCAGGCAGCTGTTCTGCGCAAAAAAGGGGGCCCTTTGAAGATCGAATCCCTTGAGATGGAAGGTCCGCGGGACGACGAAGTCCTGGTACGCCTCGTCGCCTCGGGCATCTGCCATACCGATATAGACTTCGTCGACGGCTGGGAAGAGGCCGACAACGCAGTCGTGTTAGGTCATGAGGGTGCGGGCGTGGTAGAGCGGGTGGGTAAGAAGGTGAAGCGTGTCAGGCGCGGCGATCATGTCGTGCTCTCCTATCAGTCCTGTGGCCACTGCCGCCAATGCCGGAGCGGGCGCCCTGCTCACTGCAATTACCTCTACGAGGCCAACTTCGGTTTCCAGCGGTTGGATGGCAGCAATGCTTTACATCGGAGCGGCGTACGCGGCCACTTCTTTGGTCAGTCTTCGTTCGCCACCCACTCCCTCGCGACAGAACGCAACCTCGTCAAGGTTTCGAAAAATTTGTCTCTGGAGATTCTATCTCCGCTGGGCTGTGGCCTGCAGACGGGAGCTGGCACTGTGATGAACTCGCTTCAGGTTCCGGAGGGGGCAAGCATCGCCGTCTTCGGCACGGGTGCAGTCGGCCTGGCGACGGTCATGGCGGCACGCCTGGTAGGCGCCCACCCGATCATTGGCGTCGACATCAAACCCTGGCGGCTCAAACTCGGCCTGAAGTTAGGCCTCACCCACACGATTGACAATCGCCGTCAAGACGTTGCTGCCCGCATCACTGATATCACCGGTCGTGGTGTTGATTATGTGGTGGAAACCACCGGCATCCCAAAAATGCACCAGCTCGCCATTGACGTGTTGAACCCGCATGGTGTTGTGGCACTTCTTACCGGCGAGAGCGGCACAGACTCTCTGCCGGAAGGACGGAAGACCCTCGGCATCATCGAGGGCGACGCCGTGCCACAGCATTTTATCCCTAAACTGATTAAACTGTACCAGGCAGGACAGTTTCCCTTTGACCGCCTCATCAAGTTCTATGACTTCAGCCATATCAACCAGGCCATTGATGATGCCAAGCGCGGCGACACCATCAAGCCCGTGCTGCGGATCAGCGAGGCGTAGAGCCTCAGTCGCTCCATGAGGGAGAGAGGTACTGTCATTCCCCCCTCACCCTCCCCTCTCCCCGCTGGGGAGAGGGATGGGGTGAGGGCGGGGTTCTCATTTTGCCCGGTGGCTCAAGCAAGAAAAATAGATTCCTTAGAAAATCGCAAAGCGCATAGAGCATAGCGCATGGCGTAACTTCAAAAAAACTTAATACGTTTTCATCGGTCGAAGGTGGCGAACTAAAAGCAGATCCCCCAAACCCATTAGAAACCCGCGGGGGTTTCTGAAAAGGGACTCACAACAAAAGAAGATCTAAAAGTCTCCTTTTGGGAAAGCGGGCTTCTAGACAATAAAAAAAGGAAAAGCTAACCGAAAGGTTAGCTTTTTGTTTTTCCTCTCTTAATTATACCCCTATTTCAATGCTACACCACTAGCAGCAGCACTCTCCGTATTTGCACAGGTCATCTTCCAGATCGCAATATCCCTCCTGAATGGAGGCGCGCACTTTATTATAAAAATCTGGGGAGAATTCTGTCATGCCGTGAACGGTACGGTTATGTTCAAGGACTTGTTCAAAGAGTTCTATTTCTGTCTCCGCGCAAGCCGTAAAAGTGCACTCAGACCCGAAATCCTTGCAGCTTATCATTTTGTCCATGCTATAACCCCCTTCCTTAATATAAGGATAATTATGATTTTCCAGGATTCAAGGGCAACATCAGTCATTTCAAGGCTGTTGAGAAAATCAAAAAAAAGAGAGAATGTCATTCTGAGCGTAGCGAAGAATCTCGCTTTTTCAAGATCTTGAGACCCTTCGCTTTGCTCAGGGTGACACGGAAGGGGTGTTTTTCAACAGCCTGTTGTTATTTGATTTCAACGATCTCGCCCTAACACACAAAAAAAGGCGGCTCATGGGGCCGCCTTTTAACCATCAATAGGGTTCTGTATCAGGGAAGGGTCATTTCAGTCGACCTTCTACTGCCTCCCATTTGATATTCTTGAAGAAGGCTGTAATGTAATCTGCCCGCTTCAAGCCGTAATCGATCATGAAAGCATGCTCGAAGACATCAAGAATCAATAGCGGATTACATCCTGCTGGATGGCCCACATCATGCTCGTTGATCCATTGGTTGAACAACCTCCCACTCACATTGTCTTGATAGAGGATAGCCCACCCGATGCCCCGCATGGCCCCTACCCCTTTAAAGTCGGCTTCCCAGTTTTCGTAACTTCCAAATTCCTCAGCCAATTTTTTGCCCAGTTTCCCTCCTTTATTCAGGGCTCCCTTTCCACCCAGGTTTTCAAAGTAGAGTTCGTGGAGTCTCATCCCATTGAACTCCCACCCCAGTCGGCGCTTCAACTCTGCATATTCAGGGGTTCCAATCTTTCCCCCTTTTGCCATTTCAGAGAGGGTATCCATCACTTTGTTCGTATTGGTTACATATCCCTGATAGAGAGTAAAATGGTTTTTGAGCAGGGTCTCGCTGAACCCTTCCATCCCGACGAGTTTGCCGTAATCCTTTGCCGTGTAAGCCATCCTTCCTTTCCTCCTTTCTGAAGATATTAATTTCATCATAACAAATAAAATCTCAGTTTCAAGGGAATTCTTTACAATTCCGAATGGCTCGAATGATAACGAATGCAACGAATGATGATCAAAGTGGATAATTAGAATTCGTGTTATTCGTTGCCATTCGCGACATTCGTGTTAATAATTTCTAAATTATTTCAAGCACGTTCAGCTACGGCACCACCCTTGACAAAACAAAAACCGTGATTATTTTTTGGTCAGGAAGTTAAGAAAGCGAGGTGAAGGCGTATGGCACGTGAATTAACCGTATGGAAGCCTTTAAGGGAAATAACCCCCTTTAGGGATTTTGAGAGGATGAGAAGGGATATGGATCGAATGTGGGATTCCTTCTTCGAAAGGGGAACACTAAGGGGCGAAGAGGGAGGAGAGTGGTTACCCTCTCTTGACGTTGCCGAGACAAAGAATGAGATCGTTGTGAAAGCTGAAGTTCCGGGCTTAGAGCCGAAGGACATTGACATCTCTCTGTCCGACGGTCTGCTTACCATCAAAGGTGAGAAAAAACAGGAAAGAGAGGAGAAAGAAGAAAACTACCACCTTGTCGAGAGAAGTTATGGATCCTTCGCCCGGTCGATTCGGCTTCCCAATAAGGTCCGAAGCGACAAGATCAATGCCTCTTATAAAAATGGGGTTTTGAAGGTTGTCCTTCCAAAATCCGAAGAAGCAAAAAAGAAAGAAGTCAAGATCAAGGTTCAACAACAGGATCTTTGAAAATTGAATTATCCAAATGAAAGGCGCCTCTTGGCGCCTTTTTTATTTTCATTTTAGATTAAACTACCCTCGCCTCTAAGGCGAAGGTTCCGATAGCTGTTCGACTTCAAGTCGACATTAGGTTGATATTCTCGCTTCTGTGTCATTCCTGCGGAAGCAGGAATCCAGGACAAAGATCGAAAAGACTTCTGGATACCCGCTTTCGCGAGTATGACAAGGAAGATGTCGTCCTTTCGAGAGTCGGCTCATGTTCACCTTGTTCACATTTCGCTTAATTTTGCTTCCCCTCAAGACGAGGGATTTCCAGCATCCCCGGAGGAGACATTAAACCCCAAACCTGTCTAAAAATATTTGAAATTTCCCCGCACCCGTTCAAGGTTGCTAAATTCAGATGAGAGTGTTATTTTGGCTAAGATGATCTAAGTATCCTGAAGAAAAGGAGGGCTTCCTATGAAAAGGAAAAAAGTTTTCATCGGTTTCTTATCATTGATGACTTTAGTTTTCATAGCCTGGGTTAACCCTTCGTCCCCGGCCGAGAAATCTCCCTACAAGATTGGCATTAACCTCGAACTCACCGGCCCTTGGGGAGAAGTGACCAAGATTGTTAAGATGGCTATGGACATGGAAGTAGCGAGAATGAATAGCATGGGCGGGATTGACGGTCACCCACTCAAGCTGGTCTACGAAGACAATGGATTTGACCTGGGGAGGGCCGCAGCCAACATGACCAAGTTCACCAGGGATAAGGACACCCTGGTGGTCATAGGTCCCTTCGAGGACAATTTACAGGCAACGACCCGGGCGATCGCAGAAAGGGAGAAGATCACCAATATCATCATCTGCCCCTCCAATCCCATGGTCCGAGGTTTGAAGCAAAAGTGGGCCTTCAACATTGCCCAAAGTGATATCATCGTTTCTCAAAAGTTGGTCGACCTATCCCTGGCCAGAAAATATAAAAAGGTGATGGTCTTCCATGGGGCATGGCCCTTGGCCCAGAGCCTCGCCGAATATTACAAGCGATTTGGGGAAGAAAAGGGGCTGAAGGTCATCATCGCAAAAGAGACCCACAAGCCGACTGACATCGACATGACTCCTCAGCTCATCAAGCTGAAACCGGTCATTGAACAGGAGAAGGTGGATGCGCTCTACGCCTCCACCGGAGGTCCTCCAGGTCCTATTATCTGCAAGAACATGCGGGCCCTTGGGATGAAGATACCGATCATGGGAACTCATGCCTTTGGGTTCGGTTTCATCATTGCCCTGGGTGGAGAGGCGATGGAAGGGGTGGAGTTTGGTGCTGGGAAGCCGGTCGTCCCCGATGAACTTGACGAGAATGATCCGGTGCGCCCTGTCGTTACTGATTTCGATAAGCGGATGAAGGCTCGATATAATATGGGGATCGACCAAATTGCTGGCCATGCTCATGATGCAATAGGACTTATCTATGATGCCATGAAGCGGGTTCAGGGAAATGTCACACGGGCCAAATTTAGGGATGCTCTGGAGAATACGAAAGGGTTAAAGAGTTGTCATGGAGTCTATACCTACAGTCCGACGGATCATGATGGTTTGAGTAAGAAGGACATGGTCTTTATCAGGATCGAAGGAGGCAAATTCAAACGGTTGAAGCTCACCGGATACGAATAAAAAACACATAATTCCATAATGTCAAAGTTCAAATGCCAAATGAATGTCAAAATCCAAATGCTATAAGTATAAGTAGTTAAGATCCATCATATGACTTAATTTACCCCATTAGAAAGCCCAGCCATTCATGGCGGGGATAATATAATTGGAACTTCGATCCCTCACAGAAAGGGCGAGAGCAAAGCCACGTCCTTTCTAACGGGGTTTACTTTAGGCACTTTACCTCACTTCAGTTCGCTTTAGACACTTTGATATTTGAACTTTGGATTTTATTTGGAATTTGGGCTTTGACATTTGACATTCTCAACATGACCTTTTGGACCTATCTTCCACAACTTCTTGCTTCGGGTATTACCGTGGGGGCGATCTATGCTCTGGTGGCTTTAAGTTTCGTCACCATTACGAGAGCCTCTCAGATTATCAACTTTGCCCAGGGAGAGTTTGTCATGTTGGGCGGAGTCCTCACTTTCTTCCTGCTGAAGAATTTAGGCCCATCTTATCCCCTGGCTGCCTTGATGGCAATTGGGATTGTCGTCATGGTTGGCTTCTTGATGTACCTCTCCGTCATCTATCCTTTGAGAAAGGCCCCGATGCTTATTCCTCTCATTGCCACGCTCGGAGCTTCCATCTTTCTGAGCAATACGAGTGGTTTCCTTTTTGGAACCCTGCCTAAAACCCTCCCTCCCTTCTCCGGCCAACAACCTTTTCAATTCTTAGGTGTCTTCCTTCTACCCCAGAGTCTCTGGGTCCTGGGGGCAACCTTTCTCCTCCTGGTCCTTCTCTACCTCCTTTCCCACCGAACCTTTTTAGGAAAGGCGATGGAAGCAAGTTCCACCGATCCTCTGGGTGCTGATCTTGTGGGGATCTCAAGAAACCGAATGGTCTTTCTAGCCTTTGGAGTGAGTGCGGGCACAGGAGCGATTGCAGGAATTCTGATCACGCCCATCTTCTTCACCAGTTATAACTCTGGGACCATTTTGGGCCTGAAGGGATTCATTGCAGCGGTCCTGGGGGGATGGGGAAAGAATACCGGTGCCATTCTGGGAGGTTTCGCCTTGGGCATTTTGGAAGCCTTGAGCGTCGCTTTCATTCCCGCTGGTTACAAGGATGGGGTGGCCTTTGCCATCCTGTTACTCATTTTATACTTCAGACCGAAAGGAATCCTGGGGTCACCCTTTGTCGACAGTCGCCGATGGTAGATTCTGATAGAAAAGAGTTTAGGATAAGAGACTTTCTTTATGTCGTCCCTTTGTGGCTTCTCTCTCTCATTGTGCCCGATGCCGATGACCTCTACTCCTATCGCGGCAAAGAGTTTAAGAGAAGGGAGCTCTTCTATCTGGGGGCTCTTTTATTTGTCCCCTTGATCTGGCGTGATCCCCATTTCCACCACCTGATGGTCCTGGCGGGGATCTACGCCATTCTGGCACTTGGGTTGAGCCTCTTTCTTGGCTATGCTGGGCAGATCTCTCTGGGACACGCTGCCTTTTTTGGAATCGGAGCATATACCACAGCCATTCTCACCACCCGATATAGCTTCGCTCCCTTTTTGGCATTCTGGATTTCTCCTTTCGTTGCAGCTTTGGCTGCCTATCTGATCGGAAGACCCATCCTCAAGCTTAAAGGATATTTCTTGGCCATCGCCACGCTCGGTTTTGGAGAGATCTTTCAAGTCATTGTCAGGGAGTCCACCGTTTTGACCGGTGGCGTCATTGGAATCTTTGACATCCCTTTTTTGTCTATCGGGGGTTTCTCTTTTGATACCTATCTAAAACAGTATTACCTCACCTGGGGAGTGCTTCTGGGACTCTTCCTCTACTCGAAAAACCTTGTCCGCTCAAAGATGGGGCGGGCCTTTCTGGCTGTGGCAGCCAGTGAAGAAGCTGCCTCCACCATTGGAATCAAAGTGGCTCGGACCAAATTGGGGGTCTTTGTCATCGGCGCAGCCTTTGCTGGATTTGCAGGAAGCCTTTTCTCCTCGATCATGTCCATCGCCAATCCAGAGGCCTTCAGCCTGAACCTCTCGATTCTCATCGTCATCATGGTGATCCTGGGTGGAATGGGTAATCTCTACGGGCCGATCTTCGTATCCGTCCTCCTCACCTGGCTCATCGATATCCTTGGAAAATATCAGGCCTGGAGCCTCCCCATTTACGGAATCATTTTGATCCTCCTTCTCATCTTCTTCCCTGACGGCATCGGAACCCGATTGGGGACAAGGCTGATCTATCTGATCAGCTACTGGTCAAAAAAGAAAAGGAGAAACGAAGGGAAAGTCTGATGTCTTTGTTAAGGGTGGAAGAGATTACCAAGGAATATGACGGTCTGCGGGCTCTGGATCATTTCTCCTTGAACGTGGAGAAAGGAATCATCAAAGGCCTCATTGGACCCAATGGAGCAGGGAAGAGCACACTCTTTCATCTGATCAGCGGAATTGAAAAGCCCGACTCCGGAAAAATATATTTTAAAGATAAAGAGATCACTGCCCTTGAATCGCACGAAATATCGGCCCTTGGAATCGGAAGGACATTCCAGACGGTCCAAACCCTGAGTAACATGACCGTGATAGAGAATATCATGGCAGGAATGCATCTGAGGTTGAAAGGAAACCTTCTCTCCTCAGGGCTCTGGCTTCCGTGGACCGCCAGGGCGGAAAAGGGAGCTTTGAAGGAGGCAAAGGAGATTCTCGATCTCCTGGGCCTTCTAGGTCGATGGAAATCACCCGCCTCTCAGCTTCCCCTTGGCAAACAGAAACTTCTTGAGCTGGGCCGGGCCCTCGCTATGAAACCGGAACTCATCCTTTTAGACGAACCCGCCTCGGGCTTGACCTCTGCTGAGAGTGACCAACTCAAAGAAAGAATCCAACAGTTCAAAAGGGATGGGATGACTTTCTGCATCGTGGAGCACCAGATGGGTATGGTGATGGAGGTTGCCGATCAGGTGGCAGTGCTCGACAATGGTAGACTCATTGCTGAAGGCCCTCCAAATATTGTTGAAAGGGACGCCCAGGTGATGGATGCCTATTTAAAAAGGAAGAGGTCCGATGCTTAACGTCAAGAAACTGGATGTCCATTATGGGCCTCTTGCTGCTCTCCAGGAGATTTCTCTTGAGATCAAGAAGGGAGAGATCGTCGCCCTCTTAGGTCCCAATGGAGCAGGGAAGACAACCCTTCTTCTCACCATCTCCGGAATTCTCAAGACCACCGAAGGGAGAATTCTCTTCGAGGAGCAGGATGTGACCAATCTCGACCCTCATAAGATCGTATCGCTAGGGATCGGACATGTTCCCCAGGGCAGACATACCTTCCCTACCCTCTCCGTGTTCGATAATCTTTTGATGGGAGTGTTCATTCACCGGAAAGAGAAAGTAGAAATCAAGAAAGACCTGGATTGGATCTACAATCTCTTCCCGATCTTAAAAGGGAGAGAATCGCAAAGGGCAGGGACGCTGAGTGGGGGCGAGCAACAGATGTTAACCATCGGGAGGGCCATCATGGGGCGGCCCAGACTCCTTATGCTTGATGAACCCTCCATGGGGCTCGCCTCTCATCTTAAGAAGGAGATCTTCTCAACGTTTCGAGAGATGAATCAGAAAGGGCTCACCCTGTTCATTGTGGAGCAGGAGATCGATCTTTCCCTGTCCATCTCTCATCGAGGTTATCTTCTGAGAAATGGCCGGCTCATCAAAGAAGGGGCCGCCTCCACCCTCCTCGAGAGCAAAGAAGTAAAAATCCTCTGCCTTGGAAAAGAGTTATTGGGCCTCTCTTGAAAACCTCCTAAAGTTTATGTGAAAATTAACGTTTAAGCGACCTATGAAAATCCGTTTAGGTTCCAACTGGGACATTACCTCTCTTGATGCTTTGAAAGGGACATCCGTCGATGCCCTCTTCGGCAAACTCCCCTTTGACGTGGTGGGAGGCGCAAGACCTGGATTTGTCCTCCCTCAGGTCGACCGAGACCATGTCGGGCGATATATCAAGGCCTGCCATGAGCGAGGGCTGGAATTCAGCTACCTGCTCAATGCCCCCTGCCTCGGAAACCTTCAATATTCCAAAAAAGGATATGGACAGCTCATCGAGCTTTTGGAGTGGATTGATCAGTCCAGAGCGGATGCGGTCACGATTGGTATCCCTTACCTCATCGATCTTGTAAGAAAACGCTTTCCCCGTCTGAAGGTGAAGGTCTCCACCACGGCTCGCGTCAATACGGTCAGGAAAGCCCTTCAATACGAGGACATGGGCGTTGAGGAGATCATCATCGACGAACATATCAATCGCGAGTTCAAGACTTTAGAAGCGATCCGGAAAGCCGTCAGGTGTAATCTCGAACTGATTGTCAACAACATCTGCCTCTGGCAGTGTCCCTACAATTACGAACATGTTAATCATGATGGCCACGCCTCCAGGGAGGGAGAAGAAGATGACTACTGTTATCTCCAGTATCCGGGTTACCTCTGCCTTTACCGGAAGCTGACTGACCCGGTAGAGCTTTTGAAATCTCCCTGGATACGGCCAGAGGATATTCCCCATTATGAAGCGATCGGTTATGAGCATTTCAAAATCACTGAGCGATTCAAGAAGACCTTTCTCCTTCTCGAGCATGTGAAAGCTTATGAAAACCGCCGTTACGACGGAAATATTCTGGACCTCTTTACCCTGCCAAGGAAAGGGGCCTTCACGCCTGTTCACCTCGAATATTTCATCAAACCAGAGCATGTGAACATCATGAAGATCTCCGAGCTGGAAAAGGTCTTTGACCTGGAAGTGCGTGAACTCATCCAGATGGATAACCGGAAGCTGGATGGCTTCATCGAATTCTTCAAAAAGAACGACTGTAATCAGACCACCTGCTCAGCCTGTCGATATTGTGAGACTGTCTTTGAAAAGGTGGCCGTGGTGAATGAAGAGGGGGTGAAGAAGGCTAGCCAAAGAGTCCGAGATTTTTCTGATAAGCTGCTTACTGGAGAGATCTTCGAGATCCCTTTCTCCCATTTGATCTTTCGCATTCCATTTTTTAAATCCCTTCTAAAACGTCACGTCAAGGGACGCCTGAGAAAAGAAGAAAAAAATTGAAATGGGTGTCATCTCTTTTCCAACAAACTCGGGCTAATATCTGCGAGCCACAAAGCAGAAAGACCGGCTGAAAAAGTTTTAGACCTGCCTGCGCGAAGCCGCTTCGGCGAAGGCAGGGCGAAACCTTTGAGAAATTGCATTCTAACGTTTCAAGTCCATGTAAGACCATTGCCTCTATGGATAACGAAAATGACCTGTAGCCTTCTAAAGGACCGCAATTCTAAAACTTTTGAAGCCTGGGCTGTCTGCTTTGTGGACTTCACGGAATTGCACTTGCTCGCATTGACCCTTCGTAAGGTTTGACATGAGATTCCTCTTGGTTGACCCGCCTCATAAGATCTGGACCATCCTGCGGGCCTGGGTCCCCTCCCCTGGATGCCTCCAACTTTTGGCTTATTTGGAGAGGGAAGGATTTGATATCGACTATATGGATTGCACCCTCAATGAAAATCCCTGGCGCGATCTGGAGGAAAAGATCCGAAGAGAGAAACCGGACGTGGTTGGCATCTCGGTTGCTTGCACCGCCTTCGCCTACGATGGGATAAATTCAGCAAACCTGATCAAGGCGGTCAGCCCCCAATCGATCATCGTCATGGGAGGGGAACACCCCTCCTTCACGGCCGAGGAGACGCTAAGGGATTGCCCTGCCATTGACTACATCTGTGTGGGTGAAGGAGAGGTGACCTCAGCAGAATTCCTTAGGGCCGTGGAGAAGAAGGAAGAGGACTTATCAAAGATCTTAGGCCTGGCCTATCTCAATAAGAAAAAGGAATTCGTCTATACGGGCGACCGTCCTTTCATCGAAGACCTCGATACCCTTCCCATGCCTGCATACCACAGGGCCAAGATGGACCACCCCTTTGTGGAACTTCCCTCTGAAGGCCGCGGGGGACTTGTCGTCAATTTCTCAAGAGGGTGCACTTGGGATTGTACCTTCTGCTCGGAATCGGCCTTCTATAAGAAAACCTGGAGGAGGCGAAGTCCGAAACTGGTCGCGGATGAACTTGAGCTTCTCAAAGAAAAGTATAACAAGACGATTTTCTATGTGGGTGACAATACTTTCAACGTGAACCGGGATCAGGGAACTGGTTTTATCGAGGAGATGCTCAAGCGAAAAACAGGGCAGCATTTCTGGCTCCAGACGAGGGCCGATCTGATTGTCCGTGACGAGGACTTACTCGATGGCTTCCGGGAGGCAGGCGTCTACCAGTTTATGATGGGACTCGAATATCACAAGGAATCCGTGCTCAAGGACATCCGGAAACGGCTTTCGGCAGAACAGGCCCGGAAGGCCATGGAGCTCGTAAAAAAGCATAAAATGATGGTCATGGCGACCCTCCTGATCGGTCACTGGGAAGAGACAGAAGACGATCGCAAAGACTTTCTCAATTTCTTCGGGAAATATGTCGATCACTTTGGTCTCAACCTCATCACCCCTCTCCCCGGGACACCTTTCTTTAATAACATGAAAGAGATAGGAAGAATTGTGGATTGGGATTATCGAAATTACGACTATCTCCATGCGGTCATGCCCACGAAAGAAGCGGACCAACTGGAGCAGGTCAATCTCATCTACAAAGATATCATGCGACGATACTACTGGAGGCCCAAAGAGCTGATAAAACTCTTCTCCCGAAATCCCATATTGAGACATCACCACCGATATTACATTACCAAGGTGGCGTTCAACATTATGATGCACGAGATCTTTGGGACGCCCTTGTGGGTACAGTCGAGCTATCAGGAGTATAAAGATTATCTGGTGGAAAGAGATGAGGCTTTGCCCACAGGATTGATGGCCTCTGCCAGGTAATCAAACCATCTCTGTTGAAGGGCAATCCGCCTTCTTGGAATCAAGGCAATTGGGGCAAACCTCAAGGTAAAGGTTTTCTCTGCTTCATCCCGGAAGGTGAGGTTGAAGAGGACGGTATCTGCACCATAGTAATTGTCCCGGGTGAGGAAGATCTTTTCTGTTTTAGAAAAGGGAATCTTCAGGTTGATCTTTTCACCTCTTTTCCCTTCTGGGACCGTAAAGCGAATATTTTCTTCCTCAACCCACAGGCGGCCTTTCCGTCTCGACCCTTTTACGGCAAGTCCTCCATAGTAGACAGCATGGCAAGGTTTGGGTATCATAACGACTATATAGCACGAAGGTTCCGCTTCATCAATACGAATCCAACCCCTCAGAGAAACCCTCCTGCCCTTTGGGAGGGTACCGAGGGGAAGGGGGAGAAAAGGAGAAAAATCATGACGAGAAAAGCAATGCTCATTCCACTTGGACTATTCCTGATTGCAATCCCCTTTACCTCCTGGGCTCAAACGACTGTCAAAGTGGGAGCCCTCAAACTCTCCAGCACAGCTCCTATCTTCATTGGTATGGATAAGGGCTTTTTTGAAGCCGAGGGAATCAAGTTGGAGCCCGTCTGGTTTAAGGCAGCACAGCCCATTGCCGTGGCTACAGCCACCGGAGATATTGATGTAGGTGCCACGGGTCTGACGGCTGGCCTCTATAATTCGATTGCGCAGGGGATGAAGATCGCTGTCGTCGCCGACAAAGGTAGGGAGTGGCCTGGATATAAGCTAACTGCTCTTCTGGTCAACACAGAACAGTGGAAGTCAGGAGTGAGGGACTTAAAGGATCTGAAAGGGAAACGGGTCGGGATTACCCAGATTGGTTCCACCTTTCATTACATCCTTGGTAACCTCCTTGAAAAGAAGGGGATGTCGCTTAACGATGTGAAGGTCGTGCCTCTTGGAAGCATCTCCAGCATGCGCGATACCCTCATCTCCAATCAGATCGAATCGGCCTTCCTCAATCAACCTCTTGTGGCCGCAGTGGAAAAGAGTGGAGGAGGAAATGTTCTCCTCTGGGTGGGTGACCATCTTCCTTATCAGATTGCTGCTATCTTTTATGGCGAAAAGTTGATGAAGAACCGACCTCTTGCTGTGGCCTTCATGAAAGGCTACATCCGGAGCTGCCGGTATTATTATGATCATGCGCTGACGAAAAAAGAGGGACCCACCTATCAGGAAGTCCTTCATCTCATCTCAAAATATACGGAAGAAAAGACGGATGCTGTTGCCCTTGCCCTTCCCTACAATGACCGAAACGGAGAACTTCTGACCGAAGATGTCCAGAAGCAATTGGACTGGTATCATCAAAACGGAATGATCTCGAAAAAGATGCCGAGCAGCGAGATGGTTGATCCTTCTTTCTTGAAAGAAGCGCTTCAACAACTAGGAAAATAGACAGATAATCGCAAATGCCAAATGTCAAAGTTCAAATGAAATCCAAAGCCTAAATTTCGAAAGAGCAAATTTTTGCCATTTATTCATTTGTGATTCATTTGATATTTGAGCTTTGACATTTGAAATTTGAGCGGAGCGATATGAGGGTTTTAATCGACCATATCTCTAAAGTCTATGCGGACCGCAAGGGGGGTCACACCGAGGCTCTTCGGGATATCGATTTCACCATTGAAGAGAATGAATTTGTCG
>CAYMJV010000066.1:0-16990 GCA_964390545.1 uncultured Syntrophaceae bacterium | reverse complement strand
CTTCTTTTATTTCCACATCCAGTTTTATCTTTCCACTCGTACATTTTAAAACCTCTTCAAAGGTGGGAACGGAAAAACTCTGCCCTGTGGCCATCTTGGAAATCTCATCATAGGTTAATTCTTTAACCGGTTTCCCCTGCATGAGTTCGTCATGATGGACAATCAAAACTTGATCTTTGGTCCTCCTCACATCGAACTCAATCATGTCAACTCCTATCTCGATGGCTTTTTTAAAGGATTCTATCGTATTTTCTCTTGCCAAACTTGAAGCACCCCGGTGAGCGATGATCATCGTTTTTCTCATTTCTAACCCCTCATCTCATCCGACCTCTCGCAAGGGAGGCAAAGATTCCAGCTACACACAGTGCAGTAAAAATGATAAATCCTGTCTTTAGGCTTTTCATAAAGAGTGGGTAGTGAGAAGGTGTGATTTGAGTCCGCCCCATGTATAGAGCAAAAATCAACATCACCATCCCCATACTGAACATCATTCCTGTCGCACGCATGGTCCCAAGCGTTCCTGAGGCGACCCCGTAAAACTTCTTTTCCACAGAACTCATCACGGCATTCGTATTGGGAGAAGAGAAAAGGGCGAAACCAAGGCCAATGAGAATGAGGCTACTCATAATGAATGGGGTTGTTGTCTTTTGATCCAAGAAGGTGAAGAAGAAAAGCCCGAGGGCCGTTATTCCCATCCCGATGGAGGCGACCAGTCGTGGTTCAATTCGATCTGATAGTTTTCCAGCCAGAGGGGAAAAGATAGCTTGCATGATTGGTTGAGAGACAAGAATCATACCTGCTTCCTGTGGATGGAGCCCCTTGATAAGCTGGAGATAAAGGCTCATCAGAAAACTTACAGCAAAAGTAGCACTATAATTAATCAATGCAGCAAGGTTGGAAAAGGCAAAGACTTTGTTCTCTTTGAAGAGATCTATATTAAAAATAGGGCTCTCCGTTTTTGTTTCCCATTTCACGAATAGAAAAACTCCTCCGGCACCCAAGAGAATGAAGGGGATTCCCCATATCCCGTATAACTGAGAGAAACCGTACATAATCGTGAAAAGGGTGAGACTGAAGAGAATGGAGCCTACCACATCGAATTTCTCGCCCTTTGCCTCTGTCCACTCCCCTCTCAACTTCCAAATGGTGACAAAAATGATAAGCAACCCCAGAGGGATATTTATAAGAAAAATGCTTCGCCAGCCGAAATACTGGGTTAAGAGCCCTCCAAAAAATGGGCCACAGGAAAGTCCTGAATAGACCGCGGCCACATTGATCCCAAGAACCTTTCCCCTCTCTCCGGGTGGATAGATGGAGATGAGAAAGGCCACCCCAGTACTGAAGGTCATGGATGCACCAATTCCATTTAAGACTCGAAAAGAGATCAAAAAAGTGGCCGATGGTGAAACGGCACAGAAAAAGGATGAGAAGGTATAGAGGATGAACCCAAATAGAAAAGTCTTTTTCCTTCCGTAAATGTCAGCAATTCTTCCAAAGGGAATGAGAAAGATTGCCGCTGACATCAAATAGGACATCGTCACCCAGCTCAGGAAAATGGGATCCATCCCAAACTCTTTTCCAATGGTAGGAAGGGCGATGTTAACGGAAGAACCCATAAAAGGGATCAGAAAGCCACCAAGAGTTGTAACCAGGAGGGCAGGTCTTCGATAGTCCATTGACATTTATCCGAATAATTCGAATGACACCCCTCACCCTACCCTCCCCCTCAAGGGGGGAGGGCGAGGGAGGGGGTGAGTTAAGTTGAAGGCGCCTCACTTCTTGCCAGAATGATCACTGCAAAAATAATCATTATACCACCCAACGTGCGATAGAGGGTAATCCTCTCGTCAAGGATCAGCGCAGCAAGCACCACCGTGACGGCGGGCTCGACTGTGGAGAGAGTGGATGCATTCGTTGGCCCCACACGTTCAAGACCGGCAAAGAAGGTCACGATGGCTAATATCGTGGAAATAAGCGCAATGGCAATGACGGATGCCCAGCCAGAAGCTGTTGCTGGAAATGCAGGTCCCTTGATCGCCACAAGACCACCGGAGACGATAGCTGCTGAGACAATGACTACTGTGGAGGATTGAATCGCGGTCACCTGTTTTGTGATTTTACTTCCAACAAGGATATAGATGGAATAGATAAAAGCTGCAGCGAGTCCAAAGATGACACCCAGGAACTGTCCACCTCCAGTGGGTCCAATGGTAAGGACAGTGCCTCCAAGGGCTATGAGAAGGGCCATTATCTTCCATTTCGAGATGCGTTCTTTAAGAATAATCACAGCAAGGATGGTTACAATGGCTGGGTAAAGATAGAGGAGGAGAGCCACCAGTCCGGCAGGAATCAGAGTGAGGGCAGTGAAGTAGGAGAGTGCCTGACCTACATATCCAATACCCCCCATGAAGGCCAAGCCCAACAAGATCCATCCACGAGGTATCGGGATACCCCTTAGCCACATGATAAGAAGCATGCAGAGGGAAGCAATTCCGAATCTCAGGAAAAGAAGGGTGATCGGTGTGACCCCATCCTCATAAGCAAGTCGAGCAAAGATGGCGAGCGTACCAAAGGAACTGCCGGAAATAAGGATCAGAAAAACACCGATGAGATAGTGCATGGGGCAAATGAGATCCCGAAACAGGTTCGGGATGACAAGACTAAGAAACCCTGCCAACCCTGGCATGCTAAACCATGTCCTGAATCCAGTTCAGGATCTAACGATTTCAGCATCTCGGTTTTGATCTTAGATAGGGTCTTTATCGTACTTTTTGGGGTCCTTCATAAAATTCCTATAAATCTGATAATGATTTGTCTCCTCATAAGAGATGGCCCTTACGGGGACATGATCGAAGCTGTAAATCTCGGATCCTGGGCATGACAGAAGAATGGGTGAATGGGTCGCAATGATGAATTGGGCGTGGCCCAACCTGCTCATTTCCCGAAGAAGTTTGAGAAGCTCTAACTGGGTCTTTGGGGAAAGGGCTGTTTCAGGCTCATCCAAGAGGTAGAGTCCTTTGATCTTATAGCGGGATCTAAAAAAAGACATGATGGATTGGCCGTGAGACTGGGTCAATAAGGACTTTCCGCCGAAATAGTCAATCTGTCCGGGATTGTCGGCTTCCCATACATCTACAAGTTGGGCAAAATTGCGAAAGATCTGGGATGAGAAGAAGGAGCCTGGGACGATACCATCTGTCCATATGGCGTCGAGATAGAGAAAAAGCCGTTCTTCATAATGATTAATCACAGCACGGGTTCTCTCCTCTCCTCGCCAGATGTAAATCTGGCACCTTCTGGCCAGAGCCTCTAAAAGGGTCGATTTACCTGATCCGTTCTCTCCAACGAAAAAAGTGACAGGAGAGGGAAATTTTATCTTGGGAGTTTTGCACAGAACATCAAGATTGAAGGGGTAATGGTCCTTCGTCGGAAATTGGTTTGATTTCAGCCTGATTTCTTTTAAGTGCAACATAAAGGTCTTCTCATTTGCCGATGTAAGACCTATCACATCGAAGTGTGATTTTCAAGTCAATTGCTGATGGCTGATTGACCGCCCTCGAACCATGAAAATTGATAATCCCCCCTCGCCCCCCTTTAGAAAAGGGGGGTTGGGGGGGATTTGAAAGTTATTTTCTACGTAATCTCCGGATTAAATTGAAGGAGGGGGATTCAGAGAATAATAGGTTTTATGTATGTATTATGACATAAATCTGGTTAAAAGTGCCTTGAAAAATTTTACTGCTTCTGGATCAGCTCTTTTTATGCTCCAGACATAGTCACCATAACCCAACTGGGCTAATACATATTTACCGTAGGCAAATTGTCCAATGGCGATTTGCCCTGTAGCGAATTGCCCCAGACCGAACATCAAACCCAAAGCCAGTTGCCCAATGGCATAAAATCCCGTTGAAGCCTGTCCCAGACCAAGAAGAATTCCAAGTCCCAGCTGACCGATGGCAATAAGACCGAAGGATGCATGGCCTATCGCTAGAATTCCCATGGCAAGCCTTCCTACAGCGATCACTCCTTTAGCAATGATGCGTCTACCTGTTTCTGGACATTTGCCACGGGTATAATGAAAGAGAGGCAGCCCCATGAAAGTGACATGGGATTTGAATTCAGCAAAATAAGCGCCGTTGGGATAGACAAACCTCCGCCAAACCCCGAAGTTTGTCGTTTCAATCTTATATTCAACTTTTTCTAATAAGAGGTTCTTCATGGTCTATCTGATAGGAACAACTCTTTTACGGATGACCTCGGTTGTTTTTAACTCATTAAAACAGAGAGAATGTCATTCTGAGCCCTTCGCTCACTGTCACTCTGAGCGAAGCGAAGAGTCTGATTTAATGGCTCAGGATAAACTCCGTGAAGAATCTGCCACGAAGTGTCATCCTGAACGAAGTGAAGGATCTCTTGAGACCCTTCGCTTTGCTCAGGGTGACACAAGAACGGCATTTTTCGGCAGTCTTTGAAGGTTTGACCCTCATTGGTTATTACTCACCTTCATCCTAATTCCCATTTTTAAGCTTTTTGCCCCCTTCGACGCATCAAACCTTCCATTTCTTCCCGATCTCTCTTTCGTAAATTTTTGATGAAGTCCTTAATCTGCTGGTCCGTTCTCAGCTTTGACCGATCATATCGCTCAGAATGAGTCATTTCATCAATTTTCCTTGGAGACCTAGGCCCTAACTGATAGGCGGGATAACCCACTGCCATCATGTCATAGATTTTAATCTTCTCTGGGATATTGAGAAGCTCCTTCAACTTATCCTCCATTAAGCTGCCCGAAGAGGAAACCCATTGGGAACCCAAACCGAGGGATTTAGCAGCAAGTTGCATGCATAAAAAGGCGCCTGCTAAGTTTGAGATAAAGACTTCAGTCCCCCACTTCTGATAAACAGTTAACGGGAAAGCCTCGTTAGTTCGAGCATCACCACATAATACGATGAACACGGGGGCATTTTTAAACCCTGGCTCTGGCATCTCCATTTCTAAGGCAGGTATTCTAAGATCTTTTTCCCGTGTGAGCTCAGCTTGCCGAAGCGGTTTTATAGATTCCGTGAAAAGATCTGCAATTTTGTCCTTAATCTCTTTTCTTTTAATTACAATAAATTCCCAAGGTTGAGCGTCGCCTCCAGAAGGAGCCCACCTAGCGGCTTCGATAATTTTTTGAATGTATTCATCCGGGATTGGATCAGGCTTGTAGGCTCGAATACTTCTTCTCGATTTGAGTAAGTCAATGAAATTTTCTATATCCATGGTTCCCTCCTTTCTCAAATTCGTCTAACCTTCAAATTAACACAAACGCCACTGATGCTCAAACCCATAATCACCACTGCCAATACAAAGGGAAAGTGAGGTGGGGAATAGGTTAGTCTTTAGATGTGGTCAGGCAGATTAATAATGGAAAGATTGGATGTGTCCGCATTAAAAACCGATGCTATGCTCTTTGCTCTGTGCCTGTCTACCGCAAGCAGGCGCCATGCGCTAAATAATTTTGGCAGGGACAACCTTCTTACGGATGACCTCAATTGTTTTCAACTGATTTTTGAAGGTTTGACCCTCATCGGCCGTTTCTCTTGGATTGTCAATCAGCTGTTGCACAAGTTTTTTTATTCTGCTTCTGATAAGATTGTCTTTTATCTTTGCAATGTCCTTCTGAAACTCATCTGTGTATAGTACCTTTGTATCACCAGGCATCTATATCATCCACGCTCTTGAGCTTCCTGACCTTGCCCTCCTTGACATTTTTCCTGGACTTCTCGATACCTTCTCTGAGCTCCTTGTTGTTCATTATTTCTATAGTTTCAACTACGCTGTCCAATTCTTCCCTGATTCTTAGAATATCTTCAAATATACTCTTTGTCATGGTTATCTTCTGTTGCATCTTTTCTCACCTCTTTTAGTTTTTATAACACCGATAATTCAAATTTTCTACCATTCTACAGATCATGTATTTAAAAGGCAAGTGGAAAATCAACCTTCTATCACCTTTTGGATTCCTTTCCAGAAGTAATTAGGCAAGAGAAAAATCGGAGATTAGTTAGGAGCATAGAATGTAGAACAAGAGTAATCATTAGTGTCGGATCAAGATTTCGAAATCGTGCTGACTTATCCTGCGTGTTGCTTGGACAAACCATGCCCAAGATTTGTTCGGATCTCTGTCTCGAAAAGCATCCAACTGATTTCTTATAGCGGCATCAATAACGATAGGTTCATCCAAGTACAGTTGACCGTTCTCCAAACCGAATACCCACGGATATATTTCGGGATGATTAACCTTTTTGTGGGGTTTCTTCTCAGGTTTGGTAAGCACCTTCGCATGGGCTACAACACCTTTTCCAGTTGCATAGAAGCATATCCAATCCCCTGGTTTAAGATGTTTTCTTCCAGGTGTCCTTTCACCAAATGCGTAAATTTGCTCTTGACCGACAAGAGTCTGGATCACCTCCTCTGCCGTCTGTTCTTCATCAGATTTTACAGGGGTTAGCCAGTAAGTAATTTCCTTTTCCTCTGATAGTTCTATAGGGGTGGCTTCCTTTTCTGGCAATTCCTCTGCTTGTCGCTGGGCCACTAAACGTGCCATGAGGTCAACCACAGGATCAATTGTAGGTCCTGATGGGCGGAACACAGCCAGGATATCTTGATGGGTCACATCGTATTCGTTCATCATCTCAGTGAGTGAGAGTAGAGATTCTACTGAGATGATTCTAAGCTGATGTGTTCTTTTTTCGGCCCAAATAGCATTTTCAATCTGACGAATCTCTGGGTCGGGACGTCCAATTACATACAATCCTAAAGTCTTGTCCCAACTTGGTATCCCCTTTTCTGAAATTAACTCGTCAATGTACCCCACAAGGATTGAGGTCTTAATGGCATATGTTTCAGTTGTCTTAACCTCAACGACGATGTGGAATCCTGAGGGTGACTTCCAGTGGCCATCAAATCCAATTTGACCTTGGACGCCATGATAGCGCCCAAACGTCACTTCAAACTCCAAGAAGTGCCCAAGGTAGTTGACCAAATCCTGTAGCGCCCGATTGTACTGGTCGCCTGACATCCTCAAACACTCCTCAATGTAATCCCGGACTTGGCCAACCTCGTTAACATTTTCTTTAAGAAAACGCCGGAATCGCTCCCTCGGGGTTTCACCTCCTGGTGAATCATCCAGCTTTCCTACAAGAGCCAATATCTGATTTAGGGTTATGCTCATGGATTTCCTCCTCACACTCCCTCATCAATGGAAAAGGGAATTCTTTATGTACAGCCGCCGCTCATATCGCGTCCTTCTTATTCCTTTTGATAAAGAATATAAACCTATCCCCGATTTATGATACCCAACGGTCAGGATCGTTATCATGAGCAATCAGCTGACCACTATTTAGCGGTCCAATAGCGCCTTTAGGTGTCTGTATATCAAATGTGAGCAATGTATCCCATCTGTCTCTATCATTAAGTTTGGCTTCAAGTATAGCCTTGCATTTAGGGGGTTTGAAGGTAAATTTGCCAGGTTCACCTTGGAAAACAAATATTGATGAATGGGATTTTCGTCCTTCGACAGCAAACTGCCGAGCCCATTCACGGTTTTCATTGCTTGCCAGGTTGGAAAGCGTATTGTTGAAGTATAGAAGAGATGACTTTTTCTCCTCATGTTCAAGTTTGAGCCTAAGGTTTTGAACAATCTGAGCAGCTGCCCCCCTGTTGTAAAATACCAATGGCAATTGAACAATAAGAACCCCTTCTTCTCCCTCACATGTTGCGGCAAATGATCTTGGAATACCAAGGATTAATTTCCCTTTTCTCCAGTTCATCCACCAAAAACTGAACACGGTGAAAATTAACGCAAGTATGCTTATTATTAATGCCGGGTAGTTCATAAAATTGCCTCAGATATTCTACGTAACCAATGGATTGTTTTTCTTGAAAATCAGTTCATCCTTTCCTCGATAATTTGGATCTCATTTTCAGTAAGGCCATACAACTCATACACCAGCCGATCGATTTGGTGGTCGGTGGCGTCGATCTGGCGTTGTAATCGAGTTTTGTCATCAGGCGTCTTGACTGACGCCAACTGCTTCTGAAGCGAGAGCATTTGCTCAACCAGCTTTACTATTTGGTCATGACGAGCTTTGTTAGTAGGGTCGGAAAAATTGATGACTCGAATGGGGAGTTGTTCGATGAAACGCTTGCCATAAGACCAATATCCTCCCCGGAATGGACTACTTATCTGATGCAGATAAGAATCAAGCAAACGGGAGTTGAGCAGTGCCTGCAGATAATAAAGCGAGTGGGGATTATTTCCTTCCCTCCAGCGAACTCCATAGTACGGGCCATTGCCGCCGCCAGTAAAGTAAATGTTCATATCGTCATAAGCATATCTTCCCTCCTGCGAAATTACCTGAACGATCAATTTTGGTTCTTCCATTTCGGTCAGATTTTGGTTTCTGCCAAAAGCATACCATTTTTCGTGATTCCACTTTCCACCTTCCCGACCGCGTAGGATACTGCTTTTGTTTTTGAGATAATCCCATACTTGAGGATAAGAATTGGATACCTCCTCGCCCTGGATCAAATCGGCCTTCTTGCCATACAAACGATATGGAAAGATAAGCCAATGATGGGATACTGGGCGCTCAAAAGTTGATACAGTTACATTGTTTAGAAATGGCCGGAGAATTTCGCGTTCCAACAACCAATCAATACCGTCCTGATCCTTTGTTCTAATCAACCCACTTTTGGGAGGGGCAGTTTCCTCCAGCACGAAAACTTTATCGGCGCCAGTGACGAGACCTTGGAATATCCTAGCCACATTACCCAGCTTCACTGTCATCCGGCTCAATTTCTCGAACAATGCTGCACTTTTTCCGACGGTGAAGTTCCACTCTGTGGCAGTGATTCTGGAAGAAGGGATTGTGCCATCGATAGCCTCACCAGTGTTTCGCCAGGCAGCCAGGTCATCTACCTTAACGAAATCGCATTGTTGATTTCCCGCCTTGTTGAGGAAAAGCAAGCAGGTGTAATTCGTTGCTCCAGCAAATATCTGCTGGTCACCGAAATGGACAACTTTCGCCAAGTGGTTGCCATTTGCCAGCAAGCCGCGCAAAGGCTGGCCGTATTGGGAATTGAAGAACTTGTGCGGCAATATAAATCCCAGGCGTCCACGTTTCCCCAACAGGCTCAAACCACGTTCAACAAAGACTACGTAGATATCGTAGTTCCCCTTGCTGGCAGAGTTGTAGTGTCTCTTATAGATTTCTACCTCGACGGGCGCCCACTCCTTCATTGTTTGGATACGAATATACGGTGGATTTCCAATTACTGCATCGAAGCCGCCTCGTTTCATGATTTCTGAAAATTCTTTTTCCCAGTCAAATGCGTTGATTCGGTAGGTTTCTTCCTTATCAAACAAGGGCAGGTCATGACCTGCCCCTACAGAATAGAAATCAGAACTGATCAAGGAGTTTCCACATTTGACGTTACTTCCCAGATCAGGCAAGGCTCGCTCTTTAAATAACTTGATCTGACGTTCCAAACTATCCTGGTTTTCGCCCTCCAGGACTTTAAGAAGCAAACTGAGCTTGGTAACTTCAACTGCTTGAGGATCAATGTCAACACCATAGATATTATTCAGAAGAATCCTTTTCTTCTCACGGGTGGTGAGGTACCATTGGCCTCCATAGCCCTGATAGATCTCCTGAGGATGTTTTCGTGGATCGTCCTTCTGATACCAGTCCCGATGATAATTTAGTAAATACTGGTAAGCCCCTAAGAGGAAAGAGCCTGAACCACAGGCAGGGTCAAGGATTCGTATTTTAGATATCTGTTGTGGAGATAATTGGCGGTGTAGGGGCACCCCTCTGCGGGTGCCCTGATCCTTCGACAGGCTCAGGAGGGGGTCACGGAGGACCGCCCCTACAATTTTCCCCACCGTGTTCTTAACTATATATTCCACGATATAAGTAGGAGTATAATAGACACCGCCTGCCTTTCTGACTTCGGGTTTCTCTTCAATCTTTGCATGATGGCCTTCGGTAAGCCGAATGACTTTTCCTAAGAACTGCTCATAGACGTGTCCTAAAATATCTGCTCCAAGGACGGAAAATTCATATGGCGAATCCGGGTAGTAAAGGTTCTTGAAGATTTCCTTTAAAGGATTGTCATCTATCTTGAGTTCGGGAGTAAGGCGGTCTGTCCTGAAGTCGAAGAGACCGGAGTTGTACTTATCATCAGCACTGTAGAAAATTTGGCGCAGACGGTGGTAGGAATTGGTTCCGTTCATGAGGGTTTGGATCTGGCCGTATTTTTCAATACCCCGATCCTCACACATGCGAAGAAAGATGATACGGTCAATGGTAAGCTGAACGGCATAATTAAGTTCCCGGACCGATAGTCTCGGATTTTTGATGGCAATATTCTTAGCCAGGATTTCCCGCCAGGACTCTATCTCCTTTAAGAACTCGGCATCCACCTCCGTGGTGCCGCGCTTCTGTTTTTCGGATTCTGCAAACTTATCAAAAGAACCCTTAAGGACTGCTTCTTTTGACAGGAAGTTGTAGACTTCTTCAAATAGATCAGGGTATTGAGGATAGATGTAAAGCCTGACTCGCCCAATGCTTGGTTTATCACTTGGTCTTGGTCGGAGACGGCAATCATAAATGGCCATCTCCTCGAAGTCTGTCAAAATTGAAAGAGGAAGCTTCGCGCTCCAGGCATAGCGCCTCAATTGGTAGGCTGGACTAACCTGACCTTTGATATCAACAGAGGGTTTCTTCGTTTCAAGGAAAAACTTTCTGACACCTCCGATTCGGAAACAATAATCCGGTGCCTTAGTTGCTCCTGCAACTTTAATTGCATCCTCATGGACGACGTCTTTGTATTGTTCCGCATAGCCCGCCTTGTTAGCCACATCCCAGCCTAAGGCTTCAAAGAACGGGTCGATAAATTCTCTTCGCAACTGGGTTTCGTTGTAGGCAGGACTCCGGTAGGCTTCGATATTGCGTTCGAAGCGCTCAACAAGCATGGAAACCTGTTTGAGGGCTTCTTTCATGATAGGCTTGAGAGGCCGAGCATATGAACTACTCCTTCTTAAGATATTTTAGTAGATCCGAGGTCTTCCAGATCCTAATCTGTTTTATCGCTTCAAAATGCCGATCATTTGACCATATACCATCATTCTCGGTGGCAAGGGCTAAAGCCAGAAAGGGGATGTCATTCGGATCGATTCTGCCTATCATTACTTCAGCTTCGCTAAGGCACGGCTGGATGGTTTGGCCAGGGATGATGGAGATATTCTCCAACAACAAATTCAAGAGGATATCAATCTCATCCGTTGATAATCTGCTCAACCTGCTTATTTTCATCTTATGGGCCTCTATTTCTTCAAAAGCATATTCAGGAAGATAAAATTTCATGGAGGGAAGTAGAAGTATCTGTCGGGTTACGGAATCCTTGATAAGAGAAGAGATAAGAATACTCGTGTTGAGGATGAGTATCATTATGTCTTTCTGTAATGTTTCAACAGGCGGGCTTTTACTGTTTTATCAAGTTTGTCAACGTCCTGGATGGATAGTTTACTCTTAGAGGCAATCTTGTCCATGAGGCGGATTTTCTTCGCATAATTCCACAGGGTATCGGTAACCACTTTATCCCATTTAATCTCTGGATGGTCAGACAGGATTTTCTTAATTTCACTGGGTATTTCAAACGTAATGTTCGGCATGGTGGAGTTCCTTCTCTTCAACGATAAAAAAATAGGAGATAAAAGTCAACCTTGCCTATAGCACAGCTCACCTTTGATCCCTCACTTTTTTAGTATATCAAAGTCAAAGGCGAAAGGAAAGGATGGATTTGACAAACCACCCTAAAGAAGATAATTTGGGGACGATGAAAGAAATTGTTGAAGTGGCCGTCGGGCTTCCTGTCTCGAAGACCTTCCATTACCGCATCCCTGATAAGATGAAAGGCTCTCTTCAGGTGGGGATGAGGGTGCTTGTCCCTTTCAAGGGAAGAAAAGTCACTGGTTTTGTGCTTGACCTCCTCGATCATCCTCCACAAGGGATCGAAGAAAAGTTGCGGGAAGTTAACGACCTTCTTGATGACGTTCCTTTGATCGATCCTCAATGGCTCCGTTTCTGCCGATGGATCTCAACTTACTACCTCTATCCATTGGGAGAGGTGATTAAAACCGGCCTTCCTCCCGGGCTAAACCTAAAGAGCGAGCTGATCCTCAGCCTCACACAGGAAGGAATGGACGGTTTGAGCAAAGGGGGTCTGGCGCCGAATCAGGAAAAGATTCTCGGTGAGATCGGAAAATTCGGGAAGGTTGGTTTAAGGAAAATCTTGAAGATCTTTCCAGAAGAGGTTTCAAGGTCCCAACTCCTCCTCTGGAAGACAAAAGGGCTTCTGAAAATCGATGCCGAGGTGGAAGATAAAGAAGTTAAACCAAAATTTGAAAAAATGGTCCAGCATCGAGCTGGCGGAGCGGTTCGCCCTCTTTCGAAAAAGCAAACAGAGATCCTGAAATGGATTGAAGAGAAGGGCGAAGTCCCCTATTCCGAGTTGAGTAAGAAATTTAAATCTCCTTCTAAAGCCATCCAATCCCTCCATGTTTCAGGGCTGATTGCGATTTCATTTAAAGAGGTCCTTCGAGACCTCTCCGCTCGTCCTGAACTGAAAGCCTATCCCAAACCGGAGCTGACTTCTCATCAAGAAATCGTTCTTCATGAGATTTTGAAAGGGATTCATTCAAAACGATTCTCTCCCTTCCTCCTTCACGGTGTGACAGGAAGTGGTAAGACAGAGATCTACCTTCGGGCCATCGAAGAGGTTCTGAACCAAGGAAGGGAGGCCATCGTCCTTGTCCCGGAGATCTCCCTCACCCCTCAGATTCTTTCTAGATTCAAAGATCGATTCGGAGAAAACCTCAGCCTCCTTCACAGTGGTCTTGGCAGAGGAGAGCGATATGACCAATGGAGGAGGATTTGGAAGGGAGAAGTGAAGATTGCATTGGGTGCCCGCTCTGCGATCTTTGCTCCTTTCAAAAAAGTTGGGATCATCGTCGTGGATGAGGAGCATGAACCGTCTTATAAACAGGAAGAGAAACTGAAGTATCATGCGCGGGATCTCGCCGTGGTCCGGGCAAAGCAGGATGAGGCAACGCTTCTTCTGGGAACAGCAACTCCTTCCTTGGAATCGTTCTATAATGCAGAGAAGGGAAAGTTTCATCTTCTTTCTCTTCCGGAGAGGATCAAGGGGAAACCCCTGCCTCGGGTGGAGGTGGTGGACATAAAGGGAGAAGGAGGCCTTCTTTCAGAGAAGGTAAAGATGGCCCTCCAGAAAAATATGGAAGCGAAAAAGCAGAGCCTCCTCTTTCTTAATCGCAGGGGGTTTGCTCAATTTATTCTTTGTCCGGATTGTGGGTTCACCTTCAAATGCCCCAACTGCAGTGTGACCCTCACCCATCATTTGAAGGATCATTCTCTCCGATGCCATTATTGTGATTATCGCATCTCTGCACCAGGAAGTTGTCCTCAATGCCAGGGCGATCGTCTCAAGGGGATGGGTATCGGGACGGAACGCCTGGAACAGGAAATCCGAGACTTATTCCCCGGGGCGCAGGTGAGCAGGATGGATCGGGATACGACTTCCCGAAGGCGTGCCCATCAGCAGATACTCAAAGGGCTCGAGTCCGGTAAGATTGATATCTTAGTGGGAACGCAGATGATCGTCAAAGGCCATGATTTTCCGAATGTGACCTTTGTGGGAGTGGTCTCCGCGGACACCTCCCTCCATTTTCCTGACTTTCGCTCAAGCGAGAGGACCTTTCAGCTTCTCACCCAGGTCGCGGGACGAGCGGGAAGAGGAGAAGTTCTGGGTGAAGTGATCATTCAAACGTTCAATCCAGATCACTACAGTATTTTAAGAGCGAAGGATCACGATTTCATCGGGTTTTATCAAGAGGAGTGCCAGTTCCGAAAGGCCCTTGATTATCCCCCTTTCTCCAGGCTCATCAATTTCAGATTGACCGGTAACAGTGAAAAAGGAACAGAGACGATGGCTGAAGAGTTAGGAAAGGTTGGACGAACTTTATTGAAGAAAAAGTACCCGAAGGGGATGGAGATCCTGGGTCCGAGTGCCGCCCCTTTTACTAAAATGAAAGGGAAATTCCGATGGCAGATGCTTGTGAAAGGGAAGTCTTCCCAGGCGCTGCATCAATTCGCTCAGGCGTTGGCGTCGCATATGGAGGCTCAAACGAAAGGGAGAGGGGTCCATCTGGATATTGATGTGGATCCTGTCTTTATCCTATAATGGAAGGCCTTAGGTTTTAGGTTTTAGGTTTTAGGTTTTAGGTTTTAGGCTTGAGGCAATGGCTAAGAAATTTTTGAAGATTAAGGTTTGATGAAAAGTTTTTGCCTCCAACCTAAGACCTCTAACCTCAGTCTTGAATGAGAGGTGGACAATGATCGATCGGGTGAAGGGTTATTTCAATAGAGAAAAGGAGACGATGTCGAAAAGGAAAAGGGAAGCTTATCTGAAAAAGAGACTCTCCGAGATCCTTCGCTATGGATATCGCCATTCGAAGTCGATTCGGTCAAGGTTTGATTCATTGGGGTTAAAGCCTGAAGTGATCAGGGATCTCAAGGATCTGGAGCGTTTGCCCATTACCAAGAAAGCAGAGTTGGTCTCCGCTCAAAAAGGAAACCCTCCTTTTGGAGGATTTGAGGTCATTCCCAAAAAAGGGTTGAGAAGAATCTACATGTCCCCCGGACCGGTATTTGAACCTGGAGAGTGGGGGTATCAGGACATCCGTTGGGCTCAGGCTCTCTATGCCTGCGGTCTGAGAAAAGGGGATGTTGTTCTAAATACTTTCAATTACCACGTAACACCCTTAGCCCTCATGCTCGATGAGTCCCTGCAGATGCTGGGCGCCACGGTTGTACCCGTCGGTCCAGGCAACATCTCTATGCAGATCCAATTGATGCGACAACTCCATGTAACAGGATTCTTGGGAACGCCCAGTTTCCTTATGGCCATTACCGAAGCAGCAGAGGGCATGCACCTTGATCTCAGAAAGGATCTTTTTCTGAAGGCTACCTTTGTCGGTGCAGAGATGTTCCCGGAATCGCTTCGGCAAAAATTAGAAGGGAAACTCGATATCCTCGTCCGCCAGGCTTATGGCACCGTGGATTTGGGTTGCCTTGGATACGAATGTCCGGAAAAGAGCGGGATGCATATTCCCGAGGATGTGATGGTGGAGATCGTGGATACAGAGACTGGGAAGCAGTTAGAGACCGGCGCCACTGGAGAGATTGTCGCCACCACTTTCAGCAAAACCTTCCCAATGATTCGCTTTGCCACTGGCGACCTTTCCTACTTGATAAAAGGCCTATGTCCTTGCGGTCGCACTTCGATGCGTCTCGGAAAGATTATGGGCCGTACCGATCAGGTGACTAAAGTTTTTGGGATTTTCATTCATCCCTGGCAAGTGGATGAAGTGATGGCGAGATTTCCAACGGTGGCTAACTTCCAAATTGTGGTAACCAGGAAAGATTATCGTGATGAGATGACGATTTATATCGAACTGAAGGAGGTGGTGGCTGACAAGGTTAACCTGAAGAGAGGAATTGAGAGGGAGGTCCAGGAGGTTCTCAAGGTGAAGGGGGAGGTGGTCTTTACGGTGAAGGGGGGCATTCCGGATCGAGGTAAAAAGATTGATGACCGGAGGATTTGGGAGTAGAAGGGATGGGGAGCGAAGGAAAGATTAAGGTGGGTGGGATTATGGCCAGCACCGGCCTGGCAACGGTGAGCATCCTCTCACTGCCGGATCGGCCCGATGTGACGGGGACGGTCCTTCATGCCATGGGAGAACAGAATATCAACATCGAATTTATCGTCCTGACCGCCGACATCGAAGGAAGTGGAAACATGACCTTTTGTATCGATCAGAAGTATCTGGAAGAAGCCATAGAAGTTTTAGAAAAAGCTAAACCCCTGATCGAGGCAAAGGGAATTTCCTACCAACCGAATGTGGCGATGATCAGCGTTTTCGGCCCCCATTTTAGAGAAAGACCCATGATCTCGGGTTTGATGTTCCATGCCCTGGGATCAGCAGGGATTAATGTCTTAGCCATCAGCACATCCATCTCTAGCTGTTGCTGTTTGATTCAAGCGGATGAAATAGAGGATGCCATGAGGGTTCTGCACGAGACCTTTGAGGCTCCCCATCAGGTCACAAAGTTTGCACCCTGAACCACGATTGAGGCTTGAGGTCTAAGGTTTAAGGTTTGAGGCAAATTCCTAATTTTTAGAAAGGAAAAAGATTTAGCCTCTGACCTTCGCCCTCAAACCTCTAACGGATCAGGTATGGAGCTCCATCACTGTGAGGTTTGCGGTGCGGCTCTGGACCCGCATTTCTTTGAATTCTGCTATCGTTGCAGAAGATGTCTCTGTTTCGATATCAGCGGTCAAGAGAGGGCTTGCGCAAAATCTCATCCCAACCACATTGGGTATTATTACTGTCCGACCTGCCTGGACCATCTCTTTCTTTGCAGAGGATGTGGCCAATAAAGGACGAGAAGAGGCCGTTTTCCTTTGAAGGATCATCTGTGTGAAAAATGCGAAAAAAAATATGAAGATGGATAATCCCCCCTTGCCCCCCTCGGTTTCGAGTCGTACCGACTTTATTAAAGGGGGGTGTGGAGGATTAGGGAGAGACCATGGAAAAGGTACTTGAAAAACTGGCTGAGCAGCTCTTGGCCTATGATGAAGCCTCTCTGGCCAATCTGAGGGAAAAGTACCGATTGAGAATTGAACAATTCGATGGAACGAAGGATTGGGAGAAGGCCGTGATCGTCTACTGCATGATCAATGCCGTCAGCCTGAAAAATACACTCTTCAATGAGAATATGCTGAAAAAGAAGAAGGGAAAAGAGAAACCTTCTCCCTCCTCAGGGCATCCCCGATTGAAGCGAATCAAGTGAAGCCCCGCCCA
>CAYMJV010000065.1:0-17390 GCA_964390545.1 uncultured Syntrophaceae bacterium | reverse complement strand
CGGGCTACAGTTCTATGCCGAGAATGGATAATATGTTTGGAGGAGGTAATTTCGACTCGGAGGATTATGATGACTATTTGGTTCTTCAGAGGGATTTTCTGGTCAATGGAGGAATCTTACCCGTTAAAGAAGAAGAGGTGATCGATATCCGACGAAAGGCTGCAAAAGCCATGCAGGCCATTTTTAAAGAATTCGATTTCCCTCCCATTAAAGATGAGGAAGTGGAAGCTGTCACTTCTGTCCACTGGAGTCAAGACATGCCCGAAAGGAATCGAGTAGAAGATCTCAAAGCCTCGGAAAGGATATTGAAGGAAAATATCACAGGGGTTGAGGTCGCCAGGGCTCTGGATAAACACGGATTTCAGAATATTGCCAAAAGAGTTCTTGAGATTCAGAAACAGAGGGTCGCCGGAGATCACCTTCAGACCTCTGCTATCTTCGACTCCAATTTCAATGTCCTCAGTGCCATCAATGATCCCAATGACTATAGAGGACCTGGAACGGGATACAGGCTAGAAGGGGAGACGAAGAAAAGGATCATCGACCTTCCTCAGGCTAAAAATCCACGCGAGATATCGGTCGCCGCCCCCTCCGAAGCAATGAGGATGGAATTGGAGGAAATTGGAGTGGCTGCCACGGGAAGTGATTCTAAGGAGGTGGTCATCGGACTCGGTCCGGCCTTTGGAACGGCCCTGAAAGAAACGATCACCGGTCTTCCCCATCATGAAGTTCTCAAGGAGATGATTCTGGGGATTGAAGAAGAAGGAATGAAGGTAAGGGTGATCAAGATCTATGAAACTTCTGATTGTGCCTTCATCGGCCATAAAGCAGCCCAGCTAAGCGGCTCGGGTATTGCCATCGGCATCCAATCGAAAGGAACGGCCGTGATTCACCAAAAGGGCCTGCCACCCCTCAATAACCTCGAACTTCTTTCCCAGGCCTCAAATGCAACATCAGGGACCTATCATATGATTGGAAGAAATGCGGCCAGATATGCAAAAGGAAATCCTACGGTTCCCCTTTCGACGGTTATCGATAACATGGCCAGGCTGAAATACATCGTCCAGACAACTTTAATGCATATGAAGGAGACAGAGGAAGTCCGTCAGGGCATGCCTCCAAAGGAATTGAGGGTTAATTTCTTGGAAACGATTTAGTTTGAGGGCCGACCACGGAAAAATGCAATGAGGTCACGAATTGTGTAACCGATCATGATGGCCCCAGAAATTGGAATGACCATGTACCATAGGGTTTTTGGTAATTCAAAGATTGGAGAGCGGTCCGTAGCCTTCATGGCCAGCAGCGCTCCTTCATAGGTGAAGACCAATAAGAATAGAAGTGCGATAAGACTCAGGAAGATCTCCAATACACGTCCCGCCTTGGAGCCACCGAGCCAGTCAGTGATGACTTCCACACGAAAGTGAGTCCTCTTACGCCAGAGTTCTGCTGAGCAGAGGAAAACCATCCAGGCAAAAGCAAATTCAACGATTTCGTCTGTCCATCCCATAGACACGATCGGGACAAATCTGACGAATACGACAGCGGAAACTAAGATCAATAAACCTACCAAACAAATGCTGCTCCCCCATTTTAATATGAGTTCCAATACCCTATCTATTTTCTTAAGAATTCCTCGACTCACTTAGCCCTCCCCTCATCGTGCAGCACCCATCAATAGGTTCGGAATGAAAGTTGTAATACTAGGAACCTGGGTAATTAAACCCAATACCACCATTAGAGCGATGATATGCCACCTGAGTTCATGGGCCAGATCCCAGACGGGAATTTTGCCTATACTTGACATGGTGTACAGGACCATACCTACGGGGGGTGTCAGGAGGCCAATCATTGAGTTGAGGGTCATGATCAAGCCAAAATGGACAGGATCGATACCCAGCTTGGTGATTACCGGCACGAAGACTGGGATGGTCAAAAGCAAAACGGAGATTCCTTCCATGAAACAACCAAGAATAAGCAGAATGATATTGATAATCAGGAGAACGACCCATGGGTTCCCGCTCAGGGACAGAAGCCCTTTAATCACTGTTTCAGGAACCCGCTGATGGATGAGGAGCCATCCAAAAATCCCGGCGGCTGAGATGATAAACAGTACCCGGACCGAAGATTCTAATGTCTCCCATAGGATTCGTGGAAGATCCTTCAATTTGACCTCTTTATAGATAAACATAGTCAAAACGAGGGCATAAACCGTCGCTCCCACTGATGCCTCGGTCGGTGTGAAGATTCCACTCACCATCCCCCCGATGATGATGACCGGTGTGAATACAGCAGATAGGGCTCCTAAAATGCTGTCCAGGAGTTCTCGAAGGGTGGCCCTTCGCTCTCTGGGGTAGTTCCTCCGACCTGAAACAACATAGACGATAATCATCAGAGCAATGCCCATGAGGAAGCCTGGAATAAAGCCACCCAAAAAGAGTCGGCCAACGGACGTGCCAGTGATACTCCCGTAGATGACTAAAGGAATACTTGGAGGGATGACAGGACCAATCGTTGAGGCAGAAGCAATGATCGCTGTACAAAATTTACGGTCGAAACCTCTCTTAGTCATCCCCTCTAATCCTACCGTTCCAATGGCCGCTGCCTCAGCGACAGCCGCACCTGTCATCCCGGCAAAGATCATCGCACTAACTACAATGACATGGCCGAGGCCTCCCTTTAGGTGCCCTACCAAGTTCTGGGCAAATCGAAACAGGCGGTTCGTGATTCCACCGGCATTCATCAGGTTGCCGGTCAGGATGAAAAAAGGAATGGCGAGGAGCGTAAAACTGGTTGTACTGGAGTACATCCTAGCAGGAATCATGCACAAGACATCTGTCTCACCCAAAGCAACAAAAAAGATCACTGCTGTCAAACCCATGGAGACGGCGATGGGGAGCCCAATCATGATAAAGAATACTAATACCCCAAATATAGCAGCCGTCATCATGGCCTTTTCTCTCTACTTCCACGCTTATTTCATTGACGAAGCCCCCCAGCCCTCCTTTTTTTAAGGGGGGCTAGGGGCATTTGAAAATTATCTCCTGCACCAATCTAATCTTACTTCTTTCTTGCATCCTCCACGTATTTCATGAACGTCTTCACATTGTCTTCCCCTGCGTACTTACCAATCCTCTCATAAGCAGGCCCCATGGCAGCCCGGAACGGTGCGAGGTCAGGACGTGCCACGTTAAGTCCAGCCTTTTCCATTTTAGCGATCTGATCTCCCTCTTCAGCTACAATAGCCTTTCGCATGTAGGCCCCTGCTGATTTGCTCTCCTCTCTGAAGATTTTCTGCTGTTCTGGCGTGAGTTTGGCCCAGGCCTTTGCACTGACCACATGGACCATACAGTTGTAAACATGTTTTGTAAGGGTCAGATACTTCTGAACCTCATAGAACTTATTATGATAAATCACAGCGATGGGATTCTCCTGTGCATCCACCACTCCCTGAGCAAGAGCCATATAAACTTCGGGGAATGCAATCTTTGTTACAATCCCTCCCAAAGCCTCCATTGCCGCCTGGAGTTGAATCTCTGGGGGAGTACGAATCTTTAACCCTTTGGCATCTTCTGGTTTCAGGACGGGTCGCTTGCTGTTCGTGAGGTTTCGGAATCCCCATTCCCAGTTGGAGAGAACGACAAATCCCTCCTTTTCCGCAAGCGGAGAAAACCAATTCATGGATGGCCCGTCAAGGGTTCGATAGACATGGTCATAATCGTCATACATGAAAGGGAGCATCACTACTGAGAACGCCTTCACATACTTATCAAGGGCGCCTTGGGTCGGAAGGCTCATGTCAATTGCCCCGAGTCTTACCTGCTCGGCCTGCTCCGGAGGAGATCCCAGGACATTAGCCGGGTAGATGGCGATCTTCACCTGCCCCTTAGTCCGCTCCTCTACCTTTGCGGCAAACTGCTTGGCTGCCAGATGTCCGGGGTGAGTCTCTTCAGCATAATGGGCAAACTTCATCTGGATTACCTGAGCCTCTGCCTTTGAGAAGCCTGTCAGAGAGATAAGACATACCGCACCCGCCAGTACCAATGCTAACAAAATAATTCGATGTGACTTCATAAATCCTTCCTCCTTTCTTTTTTTGTGACGCTTTCGATCACAAGATGGTTTTGCAAATCTGAATAATATCCTCCTCAGTCATAGGTCTCGGGTTCCAGGCCGTGGATCTCCCCACGCCTCGTTTAGCAATTCCGGGAATATCCTCCGCCTTCACTCCCAACTTACTCAGCCTTCTTGGAGCCTTGAGCTTTTCCATCAGGGAATCCACCTTATCAGCGAAGGCCTCCACGCTCGTGAGATCTAAAAGGGTGAGCAAATCTCTGAAACGATCTTTGATAGCAGAAGCATTGAAATGAATTACTTCAGGGAGGAAGATGGCGCATGCGAATCCATGAGGGACACCGTAATCGAGAGTAATGGGATAAGAGAGGGGATGAATGGAGGTGTTGCCGATGTTTGACATTTCAATCCCCGTCAGATGGCTTGACAGAGCCATATTGGTCACAGATTCCTTGTCTTTCTTGAAACATGCCGATTCAAGATTCTCCATCGCCAGCTTGATCGCTTCGAAGGCTAAGGAGCGAGTCAAAGGATTTCCCTGTGTAGACCAGAACCCTTCTACGGCCTGACACATGGCATCCAAACCCGTGGAGGCGGTTACTTCAAAAGGCATGCTTAGAGTCAACTCCGGATCGACGAGGGCTACATCAGGAAAATTCTCGGGTGGCGCAATGGCCGGTTTAGCCTTTTTCGTTGGATGGGTGATCACAGTAAAAGGTGTTACTTCACTACCCGTTCCTGAAGTGGTTGGAATGGCTACGTAGGGTAGGCCTTTGACCTGACAGGTTCTCTCCTGATCGAGATACTCCCGGATGGACCCAGGATTTTTTTGAAGCATGGCCATCGCTTTTCCGGCATCCAGAGCACTTCCACCGCCAAGGCCCATCACCAGATCACATTTACCCTCCCTGCATTGGGCAGCTCCTCTGTCCACTGTTTCGATGGTAGGATTCTCCTCAACTTCTGCAAAGACCACAAGAGTTAACCCCTTGAGGAAATCGGAAAGTCTATCCAAGATTCCATACTTTTTGGCAAAGTGCCTGCTCGTAACGAGGAAGATCTTCTTTCCCTTCAACTCATCAACGACCTGACGGATTTCCTGGAAACGACCCCACCCAAATCGAATCTTGGTGGGCATATAAAACTTCCAATCTTCCATTTTATTCAACCTCTATCTCCCCTCACCCCCTCCCTCTCCCCATTGGGGAGAGGGGAAGGGTGAGGGGGCATCTTGATTTTTCTTAAATTTTAAACTTTTAACTTTAAACTTTCTTTACTCCCCTCCTCTCTCCTTCAAAGCCTTTTTCAACTTTTCAAGATGATCCTCCCTGGGAGGAACGAAGATATCGATCCCCTTAAATCCGGTTTTAGTCTCGCCTCCATGCATCACGTTGGGAGGATGAATACACATATCACCCGCCTTCATCAGGAATCTCTCTTCCCCGCAGATGTGGTCTTCCTCTCCTTCGAGCATAATGAGGATCTGCTCAGAGGGATGCTTGTGAAGCGGAAAGACACAGCTAGGGGGATTCTCGATGAAACTGAACAGGGCCTTCCGACTAGCCACCATATGGCTTTTCGATTTTTCAGTTAACCAAACCACAGGTAGGTCCTCAATACGGTAAAAGTACTTTGGTTTTTTCCCAGACATATATCCTCCCTTTTAAAAAAGTTTAAATCGTCCATCGAATTCCGACTGAACCGTTACCTGAGTAAACACCCGATCCTTTTCCTCCCGAATCGCTGCCATCATCCACAGAAAACCCACGGTCGTTCCTGGAGTGGCCACATTATAGTGGTAGCCCTTTTTGATAGCAACAGCATCCCCCTCCCAGACTGGCACAACCATCTCCATATCCTTGAAATCGGTATAATTGAGATGGAGGCCAAAATTAGGATGCGGCATATCGATATAGAGATAGATCTCTTCTTTTTCTTTGTTATGGTCATGAGGGGGCCAGCTTGTCCAGTTACCGTCCTTGCTGAATGTCACCCCTGCCAGGAGGCGTGAGGCCTGAACATTCTTTTCGCCGATCACGGTATTGAGATTTCTCGCATAGGGTTCGAAACCGGCCTGTTTGGCCAGGTCGGGATTCTTTTTCACTTCCTCAAACTTTACAAATTGGACAGGGTACTTCTTGCTCGAAGGTGCAGCGATCTCTGCAAGATCGAAGACCCCCTGCGAAGTGATACCGCAACGGCTCTCTCTCGGCATATAGAGCGCATCGTACTTGCCGAGGGAAAAAAATTTGCCCTCAACCTTAATGTTTCCGTTCCCCTTTAAACAGACAAACCCTATCTCTTCATCCTGAGAGTCTACATCAATACTCCCTCCCTTATCTCCCAAAACGATTCGGCCATAACGAAGAAACTCAAGACCCGTATTATACTGATGGATGATTCGTCTCCTCCCCTGAACCTGATCCGTTCCTCTAAATAACCATACGTTGGCCATAACCACTCTCCTTTCTTTTTGGATGCATCAATATTAATGGAAGGTTGAGGTTTAGGCTAAGGTTAACGAAAAACTCAATCTCAACCTAAACCTTGACCTTTATCTTTGTTGGATCTCTTACATACTCAGCCATCCTCCGTCCACAAAAATGGTCTGCCCCGTAATATAGTCCGATGCATTAGAGGCCAAAAAGACGGCTGCACCTGCCAGATCTTCAGGATCGGCCCAGCGGCCTAAGGGAATTCTGCCTAAGATTTCACTGGATCGTTCTTTATCCTGTCGAAGCGCCTCTGTCAGCTCAGTCTTCACCCAACCCGGGCCAATGGCATTGACCAGAATGTTATACCTGGCCCAATCGTTCGCCATCGTCTTGGTCACCTGTGACAGTCCCCCCTTGCTGGCTGCGTAGGCTGGAACTCTCTTCCCTCCTTGAACAGCAATGAGCGAAGAGGTATTGATGATTTTCCCTTTCTTCTTCTGTGAGATCATTACCCTCGCAACCGCCTGGGCCAGGAAGAAGGGGCCTTTCAAATTAGTATTAATCACCTCATCCCAGTCCTTCTCTGAAAAATCCTCTGATGGGTTGCGCCGGATTATCCCTGCATTATTGAAGAGAAAATCAATCTTTCCGAATTCTTTGACGGTTCGGTCTACGAGGCCTTTAATCTCTCCCATTCTGGAAACATCTGCCTGAAGTGGAATGACAGGTCCCCCAAATTTCCGTATTTCGACTGCGGTCTTTTCCAGTCGCTCTTTATTACGTCCCACGATCACAATCTCTGCGCCGGCTTGAACCAGGCCCGTGGCAATCGCCTTTCCGATTCCCGATCCCCCTCCTGTAACGATTCCACTCTTCCCTTTTAAGCCAAATTTTTCAAGTACCATGTTTTCCTCCATACATCAAACAACATCCTTCAAATTGATCCGCTGGGCATATTTGAGATCGACCTCTATCCCCTCTACAGGATTTCTTAAAACACCAATCCCCTCAATCTCTGCTTCGATGACATCTCCTGGTTGAAAAGGGCCTGCAGGAGGCGTAGCAGTGGTAACCACATCCCCGGGTTCCAATGTCCAGAAGCTTGTGACAAATTCGATGATTTCACCAAATCCAAGCCTCATATTGGAGGTATTCGATTCGCACTGGACCTTTCCATTAAGCCTCCTCAATGTTTTCAGGTTATAGATGTCCTTTGGCATCTCGTCGAGTGTAACGACCCATGGCCCCATGGGAGCAAAGGTGTCCATACTCTTCCCCCACGGTTGAAATTCACGATTGGTGGCCTCGAGAGATCTCGCCGTAATATCATCGACGATGGTGTATCCAAAGATGACCTCATTCACCTTCTCCTTTGGAACCTTTTTGCATCTTTTGGAAATGACGCAGGAGAACTCCCATTCGTGGTAAAAGATCCCGTATCCAATGGGAAGGTGGATCGTTTCCTGATGACCGATGACCGAAGAAGGAGATTTCAAAAAGACGAGAGGAACAGGTGAAAATGGAATACCGATGAGCTTCCGATAATCCTCGTAGTTGGTTCCAGTGCATACAATTTTGGGAGGTTTGTGGGAGGGTCTAAAAGTAATTTTGGAGAGAGGATAGACAGATTTCAAAACGTTGTAGTTTTTCTTCCTCACATAATCAAGGGTCTCTTTTGCAGCGGGCATCGAAATACCTTGTTTTTCAATGAAGGAGACCATATCATTCGGAAGTTCAAAATTGGCCTTAGCCTCTGGTTGAGATACACCTTTGTCGATGAGAAGAAGACCATAAGCTGCATTCAGATCAATGGCCCATTCATTCTCAAACGCTCCCAGCCTTCTCCTCCCACCTACCTCAAAACAACCGACTTTCATTCAGCCTCCTTGGAGATTAAAGCGTTTATTCGGTGTTCTCCATATAGCCCATCTTGGAGGAAACCGCGGCAGCTGCCTTCACGACATGGCCAATAAATTGTTTTTCTTGAGGGGTATTGATCTTTCTTTGTGGACCTGAGATGCTAATGGCCGCAATGGTGTTTCCCAGATGGTTCCTAATAGGTGCTCCAATGCATTCCACATCTTGTTCGTATTCCTTTTGATCCAGGGCATATCCTTGCTTTCTTATTTTTCTCAACTCCTCCACCAATTTTTTCTTTGAACTAATGGTGTTTCTGGTGAAAGGTTTCAGTTTTATCTGTTGAACGATTCTAGAGAGTTCATCGTTAGGCTGATGGGCCAATAAGACTTTTCCTAATCCAGTGCAGTAGACAGGTGCCCTTTGGCCGATCTTGGACATCACCCCCAAGGTTCGAGGGGAGTCGACCTTATCCACATAGACGATCTCGGTATCACTCAGCACAGCGAGATGAACGGTCTCCTGAACTTCCAAAGCCAGACCAGCCATAATGGGTTTGGAGATCTGAATGAAGTCCATTCTCCTCAAGTAGATATTTCCGGTCTCAAAGGTAGCCACGCCCAACGAGTACTCTCCTGTTTTTTTATCCTTTTCCACAAACCCGCACTTCTCTAAAGAAAGGAGAATCCTGTATGTGGTACTTCGATCAAGCTGGAGCTGGTGAGCGATCTGGCTGATCTTGAAATGCGTTTTCTCTCCTGAAAAGCACCTCAGGATATTGGAGGCACGGATAATTGAGTTGATCAGATATCGGTCTTTTAGCTCAGAACCCATTTTATAATTAAAACAATTTATTTAATATTAAAACAAATGAGAGTTGTTTTACTATTAAAACGGCCTATTTAATATTACAGCCAACTATTTTTGTCAAGTATTTTCTTATTGACATAAAAATATCTTTTTCATATGATCTTCGGGATTAGAAGCCACTTTTAATCACTTACTTCATTGGGTGCACCGGATGGCCGGTACCCAGAAAGGGGGTCGTTATGTTAAGAAGGTTCATTTTTGTCTTTACAGGTGTTCTCATGCTCGCATTTGTGCTACCATCCCCAGCTCCAACAGCAAGTTTTCCGGAGAGGGACATCACCCTGGTCTGCCCGTGGTCAGCCGGCGGCGGCACTGATACTTTGGCCCGCACCCTGGTAAAAAATGCTAAGAAATACTTCGGGGTCAACGTCAACGTGGTGAACAAGGTCGGGGGCACCGGCGCGGTCGGCATGAACTCAGTCGCAACAGCACGGCCGGACGGCTACACCGTCGGAGTGCTCACGTTCAACCTTAGCACGTATCGGATGATCGGGCTTGCTGAGCTCTCCTACAAGGACTTCGACCTCATTGCCCTCCTCAACCGGAGCCCGGCAGGCTTCTCGGTGAAGACGGATTCTCAATTCAAGACGTTGAAAGAACTGGTGGAGTACGCCAAGGCCAATCCTGGCGTCGTGACCGTTGGCCACTCGGGCCCGGGCCAGCCCTGGCACCTTTCCGCGGCCCTTCTGGCCGTTAGTCACAACCTGAAGTTCAGTTTTGTCCCCTTTGACGGAGCAGCCCCGACGCGCGTGGCGCTGGTCGGTGGACACATCACCATGGCCGCCAGCGGCATGGACGAGGTGCTCCAGTTCTACAAGACGAAGCAGGTCAGGATCCTGGCGGCCATCACCCCGACTCGCAACCCGTTCTTCCCCGACGTCCCGACCGTGGCCGAAGCCGGCTATCCGATAGAGAATCCGATCTTCGACTGGCGCGGCCTGGGTGTGGCCAAGGGCACGCCTCCCGAGATCCTGAAAGTCCTCCGCGACGGGTTCCGCAAGGCAGCGGAGGACCCGGAGTACATCAAGCTGATGGATGAACTGACGCTCCCCCGCGCGTACATGGAGTACGACAAGTTCGGGGAGTTCCTGGCGAGCCTCGAGAAGAGCCTGGAGCCTGTCCTGGATACGGTCGGTCTGCTGAAGAAGAAGTAGGACCATCGCACGACGAAAGGACGCGAGGGAGGGGAATGGCCCTCCCTCGCAAAACTTGAATAATCTCAACGCGTGTCGGAGCTTCCCATGGCCAATCTGACTATGAAGAAGGCGGATATTATCGCAGTGGCGATCGTCATCCCGATCTGCGTCTACGTCTTCTACGAGTCGGTGAAGTGGCCTGTACCAGCGCTGCTCGGCAGGCCATTTGTCGTCCCACGAGGGGTCGCGACCCTTCTCCTTGTCGCTGTCTTCTTACTCCTCTACCGCGCCATGAAGGGCCGGGCGCTCGAGTTGGAGAAGAGACTGGAGGGGGCAGACCTATGGCGAGTCATTGGAGCAGCCGTGCTCACCTTCGGATACCTGTTTGTCGTAGAACGCATCGGGTTCTTCGGCACAACGCTCTTGTACATGCCGCTCTTTGCCTTGGTGCTGGGCGAGCGGCGCTGGCCCCGTTTGGTTTTGTTTGCGATCCTTGTCCCGCTCGTCGTATACGTACTCTTCTCCACTGCCCTACACGTACCGCTGCCGCGGGGATGGATCGAAAACAGCCTACGCGAGCATGGCCTCGCGCTCATCTTCTGATAGCCTTCCTTTGGGGGGCGTTTTGATGGTCGATCTCAACCTGTTGCTCCACGGGTTCGCCACGGTCCTGTTGGGCTACAACATCGTGGCGCTGGTTTTGGGTTCGTTCTTCGGCATCATCATCGGAGCCATTCCCGGGCTTACCGCCACCATGGGGATCGCCCTATTGGTGCCCTTCACTTTCGGCATGAATCCGATCACAGGCATCGTAATGCTCCTCGGCATTTATACAGGAGCGATCTATGGCGGGGGCGTTGCTTCAATTCTCATCAAAACTCCGGGGACGCCGGCGGCGGCAGCGAGCGTATTCGATGGATACCCGCTAGCCCAGAAGGGCATGGCCGGAAAGGCAATTGGCATGGCCACAGTGGCCTCTGGCATCGGCGGAACTTTCACTGCCATCTGCCTCACCTTCTTCGCCCCGATCCTGGCCAACTTCGCATTGCGCTTTTCCGCTCCCGAATACTTCGCCCTGGCTGTCTTCGGTCTGTCGGTGACGGTCACCCTGACCGGCAAATCCCCGTTGAAGGGAATCATCTCGGGCTGCCTTGGCCTCCTCATCGCCATGGTTGGCCTGGATCCCATGGGAGGATTTCCGCGGTTCACCTTCGGCACAACCCAGCTGACCGGCGGATTTTCCTTCGTCCCGATGCTGATCGGGCTTTTCGCCCTATCCGAGGGCTTCCGACAGGTCGAGGTAATCCTGACCGCTCCGAAGGTGAGCGCGGTCCTGACAAACATCATTCCAACGCTTCGCGAGCTCCGGGAGTGCACGAGGACGTTCGTGCGTTCATGCATCATCGGCCTGATCGTTGGGGTCACGCCCGCCATCGGGGCTGAGACCGCCTGCTTCATCGGGTACAGCGAGGCCAAGCGGACCTCCAAACATCCTGAGCTGTTCGGCACCGGCATCCTGGAGGGTGTGGCTGCACCCCAGTGCGCGGAGAACGCCAGCACCGGGGGGGACGTCCTGCCCATGATGACTCTGGGATTACCGGGCGATGCGGCCACCGCGGTTCTCATGGGCGCCCTGACCATCCACAATCTCCAGCCTGGCCCGTTGCTCTTCCGGGATCACCTTGACCTGGTTCATCAGATGTTCGCCGGCATGATCACGGCGAACATCGTATTCGTGATCCTGGGGCTCACCTTTGCCCGGCTCTTCGCCAAGGTCATCAACATTGACCGCCGCTTCCTGGTTCCCTTGATCTTCATCGCCTGCATGGTCGGCTCGTATGCCATCGGGAACGACATCTTCGACATGGTGACTTGTGTCTTCTTCGGGTTCATCGGATACATCATGATCCGGTACGACTACCCGGTTTCACCGATGGTCTTGGCCCAAATCCTTGGGGTTATGATGGAGTCGAACTTCCGCCGTTCGATGGCCATGTCGCAAGATCATCTCTCGATCCTGGTGACTCGGCCGATTGCGGTGACGATCCTGATCCTGGCTGCCCTTACCACGATCACGGGCATCCGACGCCAGCGAAAGGCGTTGCGGCAGCAGGTAGTAATAACAACCCTCAATAAGCTAAATTCCAATAACCAAACATCAAGCTCCAAATAAATTCCAGTGACCAATGTCCAAATAGCCAAAACGCATATTGATCAGCCTTATTTTTGGAGTTTCGGTCATTGAGTTTTTAGTGGATGTTAGATTATTGTTGCTTGGAACTTGGTTATTAACATATTACTTAATGCGTTTGTACTAATTTTAAGAGGAGATGAATCATGTCGACAACTTATCCTGTTTCAATAGCAGAGATGTGTGAGCGCTATAAAAAGCTCTATACGGGAGCTATTGCTGACATTTTGGACAAGCGGGGATACAGAAATCAAATTTTGCCTTATTACATCAACCCCATTCGTGATGACATGATGATTGCCGGCCCTGCCTTTACGGGTTACGGCGAACCCCATAATGATCCCACCGAAGACGACACCTCCATGCGGCTGGCCATGTTGGAAGAGATAACTCCCTGCTCCATTTCTGTGTGGGCTACCAATAATCATTTTAGCTCTGCTCACTGGGGCGAAATCATGAGCACGGCAGCCCGCCAGCGAGGCTGCACCGGTGCAGTCCTTGACGGTGGTGTGCGTGACACCTCTTTTATCTTGGATATGAATTTTCCCGTCTTCTGTCGCTTCAAATGTTCTGCCAGTTCGATCGGACGCTGGTCGATCCGTAAATATCAGGTACCGATCATCATTGGTGAGACCCAAATCGTCCCTGGCGATTTCATCGTGGGCGATATCGATGGCGTAGTTGTCATTCCACAAGGAATTGCCTACAATGTCCTATCCGAAGCCGAAGAGGTTTTTACCCGCGAAAAAAAGATGCGGGCAGAACTTCGTAAAGGAGTGGGAATTACTGAGGTCCACAAAAAATACGGTAGCTTCTAATAAGGAGAAATGGAAAATGGGGCAAATTAGCCTTCAGGAATTGTTAAAGGATAAACGGATGCGTTTTGCCATCTCTATCATCAACTCCGCCTATGCCAGCGACAGCCTCGACCGGCTTCGAATTCAAAGGCCAGGCTCAGACCGTTATTATCTACCAATGGAGATTCGCTATCTTGCAGGTGCAGATGCGGATCCCCAACATCGGGTCTTCGGCATCGTTCACACAGCCGATTTCTGTTTGGTCCGTGATCCTGATTCTCCAGCCTACCGGACCAACCCGTATGAAGGAGAGATCGCCTTCATTCGGACCCTGCAGCCCGGCGACGTTGCTGTGATCGATACGCCAACAAGTCACGAATTCTCAACCTTTGAGGAGAACGAAAAGAAGTGTGGTGGCGTCTGGGGAGGGCTCCTGACGGCGCTCTCACTCTCTTATGGCGCCATGGGTGCAGTGATCAATGGACCCACTCGTGACACCCATCAGATTAACAGCTACTTTCGCGATGAGCCTTTTGATCCTCGTTCCCTGCGCTCTTTGGAGAAGGCTTTGGGAAAGAAGGCGTCGAAAGCCAATATTAAAAAGATTCGGACCGCCCTTCTCAATAGAGAAAAATTCCCCGTTTATGGGACGGGAACCCTTCCGACGGATTCTGCTTTTCGCACTGAAGCCTTCTCTATTGGCGAACCGATCAAGATCGGAGATGTGATGATTCATGATCGGGACTTCATTGTCGCTGACAATGACGGGCAAGTCGTGATTCCGAATGAGACTATCCGTGGAGTCCTCGAACAGGTCATCGAGATCGACTCAGGTGATAAGGATGTCTGGGCCGATGCCCTCACCCGTCTCGCAGGATTCCATAACGACTCCATTGACGACATTGTGGCCCGCCATGGGGGTCATCTCTAATTGAATGGACTTTCCCTCACCCTTCCCCTCTCCCCTTCGAGGGGAGAGGGAGGGGGTGAGGGGTTACGTTTGTATTAGAAAGGAAATACGATGAAATCCGTTGTCTGTGAAAAACCTTGCCAATTGAAGATGAAAGACATGGACCTTCCTGAGGTAAAGTTAGGAGAGGCTCTGATTCGTGTCCGGCGTGTGGGGATCTGTGGAACGGACCTCCATGCCTTTAAAGGAGAACAACCTTATTTCACCTACCCGAGAGTCCTTGGTCACGAAATCTCCGGTGAGATTGCGGAAGTAGGAAAGAACTCTTACGGGTTCAAACAGGGTGATCCTGTTGCCATCATTCCTTATCTTGAATGTGGAAAATGTATCGCTTGCAGGCGAGGCAAGACGAATTGTTGTACCCAATTGACCCTTTTTGGTGTCCAAAGAGATGGAGGAATGTCCGAATACTTGAGCGTCCCCCTCGATCACCTCATTAAATCCGAAACCCTCAATCTTGACCAATTAGCCATGGCGGAGTGCCTCGGCATCGGTGCCCATGCTGTAAGACGTGCTCAGATCGAAAAAAGGGAATCTGCCTTAATCATTGGTGCCGGTCCTATTGGGATGGCTGTCATGCAGTCCGCCAGGGAGGCGGGTGCAAAGGTTATGGCTTTGGACATCGTGGAAGAACGGCTCCAATTTTGCCGAGACAAGCTCAAGGTCGATTATGTGATCCATGGAAAGAGAGATCCAGTCAAAGAGATCGAATCGATTACGAACGGAGATTATCCTACCGTCGTATTCGATGCGACTGGAAATGCCAGCTCCATGATGAAGGCTTTCAATTGGGTAGCTCATGGGGGCCGTTATGTTTTGGTCAGTCTGGTCCAGGAGAATATCACCTTTTTTGATCCTGATTTTCATCGCCGGGAGCTCACCCTCCTGAGCAGCCGAAACGCCACGCGACAGGATATTGAACATATCGTTCGCTCTCTCGAAGTAGGGATAGTGGATGGGACTTCTTTTATCACCCATCGGGCTTCATTGGATCAGGTGACCAGCCAATTTGAATCCTGGCTAAGACCGGAAACCGGTGTGATCAAAGCCGTGGTGGAGTTATAGAAATGTCGATGAATATTAAATGATAGGCTGCGAACCACGAAAATAATACTATCCCCCAAAATCCCCTCCCCCTTCGACGGGGGAGGGTGAGGGTGGGGGTGGACAAGTTGAACTCCCCCCACCTTAGTCCTCCCCCACAAGGGGGGAGGAAATTTCTGAGATAATTTTCTACTCAATCAAAAGGAGTTTCACGATGATAGACCTTAATCAATTAACCAATTTGGCCTCTTCCACTTTAGAACGATTCCGATTGGACAAGAAGGTGGCTCTTGTAGTGGGCGGGAGCCGGGGACTCGGCCAGGCCATGGCTTTGGCCCTCTCCTCTGCTGGGGCTGATGTATGTGTTGTTGCAAGAAGCACCCAGGACCTTCAAAAGACCACTGAAGCGATTTCGAAAATGGGAAAGGTGGGCAAGTATATTGTGTCAGATGTCACTCGCGAAGAAGAAGTGGAAAAGATGGTTCATCAGGTGATGAAGCTTTTTGGCCGAATTGACATCCTGGTCAATAGCCAGGGAACTGTCCATTTGCAACCTTCTATCGATTTCGATACGGCAGCCTGGCAGAATGTCATAGATGTTAATTTAAAATCGGTCGTTCTCTGCTGTAAGCATGTAGGAAGAGTTATGCTGAATCAAGGGAAAGGAAAGATCATTAACGTTTCTTCGGTTCGGGGATTTCAAGGACGTGCGGAGGACATGGCCTACGCACCAAGCAAAGGAGGAGTGAACCAATTGACCCGTTCCCTTGCTATTGAATGGGGACCTAAGGGGATAAACGTTAATGGTATTGCTCCGGTTTTTACTCTTACTCCTTTGAATGTATCGTTTTTGAATGACCCGATCAAAAAGGAATGGGTCCTCAGCCGGATTCCGATGAAGCGTCTGGGGCAACTGGATGATCTTTTCGGCCCTGTCGTCTTCCTCGCCTCCGAAGCCTCCAATTTTGTAAACGGTCATATTCTTCCAGTCGATGGAGGCTGGCTCGCCGCTTAGAAGGGGACGTGTACATCTTCTTGACAAAATTTTCGATAATTGGTATGCGTGCGTACATGAGTACAGGGATGCAATATTCTCTCGTTATGAGTCAATCGTAAGGTTCAGGACCTTTTTGGTCCTTTGCAGTGGGATCTGTGGGAGTCTTTAATAACAAAAAAACCCTTTTTTAATCCAGTCACCTCTCGCAGATTAGAGAAAGGTGATATCTTTAGAAAGGAGGAGAGAGATGAAGAGAGACTTTGTAGGATTTCTGGGAAAAGGTAGGACAAGCATCCTTATTTTGGCAGCAATTAGTCTCATCGTCTTTGGAGTGACCTTTGGGTATGCTGCAAGCTTTCCCAAGATGGACGTCAAGGTGGGCCACTCCGGCGTCTTGGACATGTCCTATCACAAGGGGTGCGTCAAGTTTGCAGAGCTAATGAAGGAGCGCACGGGCGGTGCCGTTACTGTGCACGTCTTCCCCGCCAACCAGCTGGGCAGCGAGAAGGACATGCTGGAGCAGGTCAAGAACGGGGTCATTCACATCTCCCTGACCGGCCCCAGTATGCTGGGTCAGTTCAAGGGGTGGGGGCCTATCGGCGTGCTCGGCATGCCTTATGTCCTGAAGGGCAACACCGAGGCTGAGTTGCGGCCCAAACTGATCAAGGTTGCGCGCGGACCCCTCATGAAAGAACTCAACGAGCAGGCCGCGAAGGAAAGCGGGATCCGCATCCTTGACATGGGTTGGTGGTATGGCGAAAGACATCTGACCACCAAGACCAAGCAGGTAGTGAAGCCAGATGACGTCAAGGGCTTGAAGATCCGGACCATGGATTCTCCTATGGCGAGGGCCGCCCTGGCCGCCCTAGGGGCTGCCACGACCCCCATGGCTGTGGCAGAACTGTACGCAGCCCTTCAGCTCGGTGTGGTGGAGGGGCAGGAGAATCCGCTCAACACCATCTACTCACACAAGTTCTACGAGGTGCAAAAATACGTTGCGCTCACTGGTCACATGGCCATGA
>CAYMJV010000064.1:12855-17577 GCA_964390545.1 uncultured Syntrophaceae bacterium | reverse complement strand
ATCAATCTTTTTTTCCAGTTTTTTCACCATACTTCTTCTTGAAACGTTCGATCCTCCCTGCTGTATCCAAGAGTTTCTGTTTTCCGGTGAAGAAAGGATGGCAGCTGGAACAAATCTCCACATGGATCTCTTTCTCGGTACTCTTCGTCTCAAAGGTCGCACCACAGGCACATTTGATGACCGTATCAAAAACTTTAGGGTGGGTATCCTTTTTCATCTTAGCCTCCAACCCTCTATTTTACTGATTTTTCATTCATTTTCAACTTTTTTTGGAAATTGTGCGATGGTGACCGGTGATCGTGTTGGTTTCAAGAATTAACCTTTACCGTCACTTAACACCACCACCCTTATTGATTCATTGAATCGAGGAAGTCGCGATTATTTTTCGTAGCGCGCATCTTCTCCAAAAGAAATTCCATGCTTTCGACCGTGTTCATCGGTTGAAGGACCTTTCTCAGAAGCCAGATGCGATTTAGATCACCCTGTTCTAAAAGCAACTCCTCTTTCCGGGTGCCGGATCGCTGAATATCGATGGAGGGATAAACTCTCCGATCGACCAAACGGCGGTCCAGGTTGATCTCCATATTCCCAGTCCCTTTGAACTCTTCAAAGATGACCTCATCCATCCGGCTCCCTGTATCGACGAGGGCTGTGCCGATGATCGTTAGGCTTCCGCCCTCCTCAATGTTGCGGGCTGCACCAAAAAATCGTTTCGGTTTCTGAAGGGCATTGGCATCGATTCCTCCCGAAAGGACTTTGCCGCTGGGTGGGACAACGGTATTGTAAGCCCTGGCCAGACGGGTAATGCTATCGAGAAGGATGACCACATCCTTTTGATGTTCCGCCAATCGTTTGGCCTTTTCGATCACCATCTCTGCCACCTGGACATGTCGCTGGGCAGGCTCATCAAAGGTAGAACTGATCACCTCGGCGTCGACGGACCGTTCCATATCGGTCACCTCTTCTGGCCGTTCATCGATGAGCAGGACGATCAGGGTGATCTCTTTATGGTTCCTTGTAATGCTGTGGGCGATGGTCTGAAGAAGCATCGTCTTTCCCGTTCGCGGGGCAGCGACAATGAGGCCCCGCTGGCCTTTTCCAATGGGAGTGAGAAGGTCCATCACTCTTGCTGAATAATTGCTGGCATCCCCATCCATTTCGAGACGGACTCTCTCGTTGGGATAGAGAGGGGTCAGGTTGTCGAAAAGGATTTTATCTCGAGCCACCTCCGGGTCTTCGTAATTCACCAGCTCAACTTTCAGCATGGCAAAATACCGTTCCGTATCTTTAGGGGGTCGAATCTGGCCTGAAACGGTGTCACCGGTTCGAAGATTGAATCGTCGAATCTGGGAGGGAGAGATGTAGATATCATCTGGCCCCGGCAGGTAATTATAATCGGGGGCTCTCAAAAATCCGAACCCATCGGGAAGGATCTCGAGAACCCCTTCTCCGAAGATCAAGCCATTCTTCTCCGTCTGGGCTTGGAGGATAGCAAAGATCAACTCCTGCTTCCTCAATCCGCTAGCCCCTTCGACATTGAGCTCCTTTGCAATCTTATTCAATTCGCTGATCTTCTTCTCTTTCAATTCTTTGATATTCATACTCTTCTTTTTGAATCCTCCTCATTTTTAGAACCGCTAGGCGCAGAGTGCTATGCCCCCGCTTGCCCTGTACCCTACTAGGTCCAGGGCTCGTCGGCAGACACGCTTAGTGTCTTTTCCGAAGTACCGCCTTCTTCAATTCCTCAAAAACCTCCTTCGCCTTCCTTTCCGTCTTCTTACGAGAGCCTTCATTCCGAATAATAATATCGGCCACCTTGATCCTTTCCTCTCCGCGGATCTGGGAATCAATGATCCCCCGGGCCATCTCCTGAGCCATCTGCTCCCGTCTTCTCAGCCTCTCAATCTGTTGTTTTTTTGTCGATGTGACCACCACAACCTTATCGACGTCTCGATAATATCCCGTTTCGACGAGGAGGGCTGCATCGATCACGACGATGGCCTTTGGGCCCTTTTGGCCAATCCCCTTTATGCGACGGTCTATCTCCCTTTTAATCCTTGGATGGAGAATGCGATTGAGAAGCTCTCTCTCAACCGGATTGGAGAAGACCCTGGTGGCCAATTTTTTCCGATGAATGGATCCGTCCTCTTGGAGGATTTCTTTCCCGAAGGCCTTGACTAACGCTTTCCAGGCAGGTGTTCGGGGCTGAACCAGTTCCCTGGCGATCCGGTCTGCATCGATGAGGTAAGCCCCCTCTTCTTTCCAGACCTGGGAGACGACAGACTTTCCGCTCGCCACTCCCCCCGTCAATCCGACAATGAGCATGGGGCCGGAGATCTCCTATATGTCGAGGCGCTGCACAAAGAGGGCATTCTCCTCGATGAACTGCCGCCTTTGCTCCACCTCATCTCCCATCAGGATGCTGAAGATCTCGTCAGCTTCAATTGCATCCTCAATCTTCACTTTGAGGAGCGTCCTTTTTTCCGGATTCATCGTAGTCTCCCAGAGCTGCCCGGGGTTCATCTCTCCTAATCCTTTATACCTCTGAATGGAAAGCCCTTCCCTGCCCAATTGGTGGATCGATTGGAGCAAGCCCTCGGCCTGATCAAAGGTCACCTGCTTTCCCTTTTCCATGAGGAGATAAGGAGGAGGAGCCATCTCTTTCATCTCCTGATAAATCTGAAAGATGTTCCGATATTCCACAGAGGCGATGAGATCCCAATGGACTTTTCCCCGTTGGTCCGTTTTCCCGTTTGATTCCTGGACGTCAAACCCGTAGAGGTTGTGCTCTTCGTCCCAATGAAGATCGAAGACCTCGAACCCGTTCTTTTTCAATCGTTTCTGAAGATCAACCACCTTTCCCTTATCTTCAAAGGTCGATTTGTTTCGGATCCCATGCTCCAGAAGCGCGTTCAGAAGAGAGAGGGGATATCCTTTCCGTTGAACCCGTTTCATCAAATCGTAATAGACACCGATTTTCTCCAGGAGGGTTCCCAATCTCTTTCCACTCATTTTCTTCCCCGTGCTCTGGACGATCACCTCGCTCTTCCCGATGGCCCGATCCATGAGATAGCGGTTGAAGGTCTCTTCGTTCTTAATATAGATCTCATTCTTTCCCTCCGTGATTTTGAAGAGAGGGGGTTGAGCGATATAGAGATGTCCTCTTTCGATGACCTCTGGCATATGGCGATAGAAGAACGTGAGGAATAAGGTTCGGATATGGGAACCATCCACATCGGCATCGCTCATGATAATGATGCGATGGTAACGAAGTCGATGGATGTCGTACTCCTCTTTTCCAATGCCTGCGCCCAGGGCAGAAATGAGGATCTGGATCTCTTCGTTGGCCAGCATCTTGTCAAACCGGGCCTTCTCCACATTGAGGATCTTTCCTTTCATCGGAAGGATGGCTTGAAAGGTTCGGTCCCGACCTTGTTTGGCTGAGCCCCCTGCCGAATCACCCTCGACGATGAAAATCTCACTCAACTGGGGGTCTTTCTCCTGACAATCAGCCAGTTTTCCTGGAAGGGAGTTTCCTTCCAGCGCTCCTTTTCGCCGGCTCAGTTCCCGTGCTTTTCGAGCCGCTTCCCTCGCCCGGGCTGCGTCGACGACTCTAGAAATGATCTTTCTGGCCACGGAGGGGTTTTCTTCAAAATAACCCCCAAGTTTTTCATTGACCAAAGCCTCCACCAATCCCTTGACCTCGCTATTGCCCAGTTTCGCCTTGGTCTGTCCTTCAAATTGAGGTTCGGGAAGTTTAACGCTGATCACCCCCACCAGCCCTTCACGGATATCCTCTCCCGTCAGATTCTCTTTTGCTCCTTTGAGGAGATTGGCATTCGCGGCATATTGGTTAATGGTCCGGGTGAGAGCCGTCTTAAATCCAACGAGATGGGTTCCCCCTTCTATGGTATTGATGTTATTGGCGAAGGAGAAGAGGTTTTCAGTATATCCATCATTGTATTGAAAGGCGATCTCCACTTCGATGCCGCTCTTCACCCCTTCGACATAGATGGGTTTGGAATGAACGCAATTCTTGTTCTTACTCAAGTATTCGATGAAGGAGATGATTCCTCCTTTGTAATAAAACTCGTGCTTCTTATCGGCCCTCTCATCTTCGATGCTGATGAAAAGGCCTTTATTCAAGAAGGCCAACTCCCTCAGACGCTGGGAAAGCGTATCGAAACTGAATTGGGTGGTCTCAAAGATCCCGGTATCGGGTTTGAAACGGACTTGGGTCCCGGTATGTTTCGTCTTCCCGGTCACTTCGAGTTTGGTCGTGACATCCCCCCGTTCATACATTTGATGGTAGACTTTGCCGTCTCTCCGGATTTCCAACTCCACGTATTCGGAAAGGGCATTCACCACGGAGAGACCCACGCCGTGAAGGCCTCCCGAGATCTTATAGCTCTTATTATCAAATTTACCTCCGGAGTGGAGTTTGGTCATGACCACTTCCACCGCAGGGCGCTTCTCTTTCTCGTGCATATCGACCGGGATGCCACGGCCATCATCTCGAACGGTGACGCTGTTATCGATGTGAATGAGGACCTCGATGCGTTGGCAATATCCGGCCAAGGCTTCATCGATGCTGTTATCCACCAACTCCTGAACCATGTGGTGAAGGCCTTCGATCCCCGTATTCCCAATATACATGGCAGGCCTTTTCCGGACGGCTGACAAACCTTCCAGAATTTTGATCTGCTCCGCTGTATATTTATC
>CAYMJV010000064.1:0-12755 GCA_964390545.1 uncultured Syntrophaceae bacterium | reverse complement strand
TCCGGACGGCTGACAAACCTTCCAGAATTTTGATCTGCTCCGCTGTATATTTATCTGTCATTGTTCCTTTATAACCTCCCTACCCTTCAGATTCTCATCGGCATGATGATGCACAATTGATTGGAGGGTTCTGTCACCGATTGGGGTTTAAGGATTCCCGGGCTTCCTTCATCCTTCAATTCCATGACGACGTCCTCCATGTCCATCACACTGAGCGCCTCCATTAAGTATCTCGCATTGAATCCGATTTCGAGAGAAGGTCCTTCATAAGAAACCTCCACTTCTTCTTTGGCATCTCCAAAATCTTGATGATAGGAGGAAAGCTCGACGAAATTCTTCTTAACCAAAAATTTTATCCCTTCTACCCTCTCGCTGGCCATGGTTGAAACGCGTCTCAGAGAGGCATACATCTTTCCTTTCTCCATGAGGACCCTCTTATCGTTCCCTTTTGGAATCACCTGTTCGTATTCCGGAAATTCTCCGTCAATGAGCCGAATGACCATCAGGGACTTGCCCATTTTGAAAAAGCCATGGGTTTGATCGAAATATACTTTCATTTCTTCCGCCCCGTCTCGATCTCCCATAATTTTCTTTATCTCCAAAACGCCTTTTTTCGGAATAATGATCCCTTTTTCAATTCCCCGAATCATTTGGCTTTCCCGGTCAAGCAAGGAAAGGCGGTGGCCATCGGTGGCCACCATTCTTAATATTTCCCTCTCTCCCTTCTTGCTTTGCGAGATCAGGATTCCATTCAGATGATACCGTGATTCCTCACTTGAAGCAGCAAAAACCGTTTTTTCAATCATTTCCTTCATGAGGTTTGTTGAGACTTGTGAAAAAGATTCATCACTATAGGTAGGGAGAGAGGGGAACTCTTCTGGATCTAACCCAGCTAGATTGAAGACCGATTTACCACATTGAATCGTGATCCATTGATTCTCCTTCTTCTTAATATGGATGGTCTCTTCGGGCAATTCTTTTACAATTTCAAATATTTTTTTTGCGGAAACCGAGGCCTTTCCTCCATGGTGTATCCTCGCCGTCAACTCCTCTCGAATGCCTGTCTCTAAATCTGTTCCAGTGAGACAGAGGGAATCTTTTTCCCATTCGAGGAGAATATGGGATAGAATGGGAAGGGTCGTTCTTCTTCCTGCTACGCTTTGCATTAACCCTAACCCTTTTAGGAATTCTCTTTTATCAATTTCAAAATTCATTCTCTTTCCCTCCTAATAATAATACTCTTTAAGTTATTTCCGCCGTCGCCGTCTATCCTTGTTAAATTGTAGAAAAGGATCCTAATTTAGTAATTATGGAAGAATATTTGAATGTTGATTTTTTTGGAAGAGAAAGTGGAAATCCTCTTCTTTTGTACATTCTCACTTTATTCGATACTATTTTATTCCTCCATCCACACAATTTCAACCTGATTTAAGCTTTAATTCGACTTTGTAAATTTTCGATCATTTCCCGAAAGGGTGGCTCCTTAACCATCTTCTCTTCCACTTTTTTAATGGAGTGAAGAACGGTGGAGTGATCCTTTCCTCCAAATTTCTCTCCAATTTCAAGAAGGGAGGCATTGGTTAATTTTCGAGATAAATACATGGCGATCTGACGGGGGACGACATACCCCTTGTATTTCCGCCTCACCTTCAAATCGGACATCTTCATATTGAAATAGCTGGAAACCACTTTTTGGACGAGATCAATCGAGATCAGTTCCTCTTTCGGTTTAATAATGTTTTTCAACACCTCTTTGGCCAAATGCATATCGATCGGTGTTTTCGTCAACGAGGCGAACGCACCGAGGCGAATCAGAGAGCCTTCTAACATGCGGACATTGGAATCGATCTGTTGAGCAAGAAAGAAGGCGACATCATTGGGCAACGGGATGTTCTCAATCTCAGCTTTCTTCCTCAAGATTGCAACTTTAGTCTCAATATCCGGGGGTTGAATATCGGCGATTAAACCCCATTCAAACCGAGAGCGCAGACGTTCCTCGAAATTTGGAATGTCCTTTGGAAACTTATCGCTGGTGACGACGATCTGTTTCCTGGCCTCGTAGAGGGAGTTAAAGGTATGGAAGAATTCCGCTTGGGTCCTCTCCTTTCCAGAGATGAACTGAATATCATCAATCAACAGGATATCCATTCTTCTGAACTTATTTCGAAATTCATCCATCTTCTCATAGCGGAGGGAATTGATCAATTCATTCGTGAACTCTTCTGAAGAGATGTAGCAGATCTTTCTCATATCGGGAAGAACGTGGTGTTTCAGGATATGATTTCCAATGGCATGAAGGAGATGGGTCTTTCCCAATCCCACTCCGCCGTAGATGAAGAGGGGATTGTAATTCTTCGCTGGTAAATTGGCCACCGCCAGGCAAGCCGCATTGGCAAACTGGTTGCTCGCCCCTACCACAAAGTGATCGAAGGTATACTTGGGGTTGAAGATCGGTTGAAGAGAAGGACTGGAGGGAGCCTCGCTGCCTTGTGGCAAGGGAGGGATGAAATCCCTTTCTCCGATCCTATCATTTCGGATTCGAAATTGAAGATGACAGGGCTTTTGAGTGAAGAAAGAGACGGCCTCCCTGATTTGAGGGGAATAGTGCTCGTTAATCCACTCTTTGAAAAAACGGTTCGGAACCTCCAGTTCCACTTTTTCTCCATCGATGGAGACGAAGTGAATCGGTTTAATCCAAATATCGAAATTCTGTTGGCCAACCCTATCTTTTAGGGAATCGCTCACATTAGACCATATATCTTCCATGGGAAGAACCTTGGAATCTCGGTGTGCAAAATGAAGGCAATTTATGGAACGGCTAGGGCCTCTCCGAGAAAGAAAAAGCTATTTATTTTTAATGGGTTACGAATCTTTTTTCACAATGTTTCCACAATTGTGGATAAACGAAACTAAACGAGAAAGAGGGGAAAAAGCTTGAGGATCAAAGCCGCAACTGTTACCAACAAACCAAGTTAACTCTATTTGAAAAAAAATTCAAGTATTTTTTTTCAAGGAATGAATCTATCTTATCCCGGCATCGCTAGGACTAGTTCGGATGGAGGCCTTCTTTGGGTTTGGGTTATTCCTTCTCAGCCAATTTTGCAACCGCCACCACCCTTTCCCCTTTTTCCAGAGTGATGAGCCTTACCCCCTGAGTGCTCCTTCCCTGAACAGGGATGTCGACAGCTCGTAAACGGATGATCTTCCCTTTATCGGAGATGACCATCAATTCGTCTTCGTCGGTGACCGTTTTGATGCCTACCACGTCTCCCGTCTTCTGGGTCCGTTTCACTGTAAAGATGCCTGAGCCTCCTCGATTCTGAATTCGATAATCGGAGGCTGGGGAGCGCTTCCCATAGCCATTTTGAGTGACGGTCAGGATTTGCGTATGGGGAGCCACTGCTTCCATCCCCACCACTTCGTCACCTTTTGAAATTCGAATCCCTCTTATGCCGCGAGCGGTACGGCCCATGTCTCGAATCTGAGCCTCTGGGAAGTGAATCGCCTTCCCCACTTTTGTCCCAATAAAAAGATGCAGTTGTCCATCGGTCAATTTCGTCGAGATGAGTTCGTCCCCTTCATCGAGGGTAATGGCAATGATTCCGCCCGAGCGAGGGTTGCTATAGGCTTCGAGAGCCGTCCTTTTGATCACCCCCCCTTTCGTCATAAAGGTGATGAATTTATTTTTGGCAAAATCTTTGAGCGGAAGAATCGCGGTTACCTTCTCTTCGGAGCCGAGATTGAGAAGATTGACAATGGCTTTCCCCCGGGTGAGTCGGCCAGCCTGGGGAAGTTCGTGGACTTTCTTCCAAAAGATCTTTCCAGCATCGGTGAAGAAGAGGATAGAGTCATGCGTGGAAGCGATAAAGAGGTCTTCCACAAAGTCTTCCTCCTTCACATTGATCCCCATCTTTCCCTTTCCTCCCCGATGCTGACTCCGGTAGAGGCTGATGGGATTTCGCTTGATATACCCTGTGTGCGTGATCGTCACCACCATGTCTTCTTCGGCGATGAGATCTTCGACCTTGATCTCTGGAGCCGTCTCAACAATTTCCGTTTTTCTCTCGTCTCCATAAGCTTCTCGGATGGAAAGGAGTTCCTCCTTGATCAAGTTGAGGACCAATCGTTCACTGGCCAGGATCGTTTTCAAACGATTGATCAATTTAATCATCTCCTCATATTCTTCCACAATTTTACGCTGCTCAAGATTGGTTAACCGCTGGAGCCTCATCTCCAAGATGGCTTGGGCCTGTTCATCGGAGAGCGCGAATCGATCCATGAGGCGCTCCTTAGCCTCTTTGGGTGTTTTCGATGCCTTGATCGTGGCGATGACCGCATCAATATGGTCAATGGCCTTTTTCAGTCCCTCCAGGATATGGGCCCTGGCCTCCGCTTTTTTTAATTCGAAGCGGGATCTCCGGATGACCACCTCCTGTCTGTGTTGAATGAAGAATTGGAGCATCTCCTTTAGCGGGAGGAGTTTGGGCTGATTCTGATGGATGGCGAGAAGGATGATCCCAAAAGAGGTTTGCAATTGGGTATGTTTGTAGAGCTGATTCAGGATAACATCGGGAACCTCGTTCCGCCTCAGCTCAATCACGATCCTCATCCCATCGCGGTCTGATTCATCCCGTATGTTAGAGATCCCTTCAATCGTCTTTTCCTGAATCAGTTCAGCTACTTTTTCAATCAGTTTGGACTTACTGACTTGATACGGGAGTTCGGTGATGACAATGCTTTCCCTTTCCCCTTTTCGATCCCTCTCAATGAGGGCTTTTGCTCGGAGTTGAATCAGCCCACGTCCGGTCTCATAGGCGGCCCGAATCCCTTCCCTGCCGTATATGAATCCGCCCGTGGGAAAGTCAGGTCCCGGGAGGTGAGCCATGAGCTCTTCGGTTGTGATGTCAGGGTGTTCAATCAGGGCAACGACCGCATTAATGGTTTCTATAAGGTTATGAGGCGGGATATTGGTCGCCATCCCTACGGCAATTCCAGATGACCCGTTCACGATCAGGTTGGGAAACCTGGAAGGAAGGACAGTTGGCTCCACGAGAGAATCGTCATAAGTCGGAACGAAATCAACCGTCTCTTTATCAATATCGGCCAGCAATTCACCCGTGAGCTTGGCCATCCGGACTTCTGTATATCTCATGGCCGCCGGGGGATCATCGATGGAGCCGAAATTCCCCTGTCCATCAACGAGAGGATAACGGAGGGAGAAGTCTTGGGCCATTCTCACAATGGCATCGTAAACGGCCATATCTCCGTGAGGATGATATTTTCCGATCACATCACCCACTATTCTTGCTGACTTTTTGTAGGGTTTGTCCCAGTCGTTGCTTAGTTCATTCATGGCGTAGAGAATGCGGCGGTGAACCGGTTTCAAACCATCCCTCACATCGGGAAGAGCTCTGCCGATGATGACGCTCATGGCGTAATCGATATAGGACCGCTTCATCTCGTCTTCGATATTGACGGGGATGCTTTCGTGGGCAATCTCCATAGAATCTCCTAAAAATAATTTGTTAATTTCATTAAGAAACTTAATATAAAAACCTCTTATCTGTCAATAAGAATTGGAACCGAACTTGACATTAGGGGAGAAATATGGTTTAAATAAAAAATTTAATAATTTCAAAAAAGAAGCCCATTAAAGAGAGAGGAAAAAGTGAAGCGAACCTATCAACCCAGCCACCTCAAACGGAAGAGGACCCATGGATTTCTGGAGAGGATGAGTACCAAAAGCGGCCGGAAAGTTTTGAAGCGAAGGAGAACAAAGGGGAGGAAAAGGTTGACCGTTTAGGTGAAAGGGCGATTGCAGTTTACTACAAGAGAGAGGATCCACCATCCCTTGGAGTTCAGGAAGGTGATGAGGGGGGGAAAGAGAGTTCAGTCAAAACATTTCGCCCTCTTCCTTCAGGAGAACAGATTGGGTTTTCACCGGTTGGGTGTGGTGGTGAAAAAGGAGATCGGGCCGGCCACTTATCGCAATCGAATCAAACGGTATTCCCGAGAATTTTTCCGCCTCCATAAAACTCAACGGAAGGGATCCTTCGACATCATCCTTTTGGCAAGAAAGGGTAATGTCCTGAGGCATTACAGAGAAGCAGAAGACGAATTGAAAGGGTTATTTCTCCCATGAAAAAAGGGACGGTTCATCAGGTATCAAAGAGGGCCTTCATCACTCTGATCCATCTCTATCAGCATACCTTCTCCATCCTTCTTGGACCTTGCTGCCGTTTTTACCCTTCCTGCTCCAGCTATGCTTCCGTATCGATTCAACGTTTCGGGATATGGAAAGGTACCTTGCTTGCCTTAAAAAGACTCATGAAGTGCCATCCTTTCCATCCTGGAGGATATGACCCCGTTCCCGAAATCCGAGGGAATTCCTAAGAGGGAGAATGAGGCAATAGAGAAATGGATAAAAGAGCTATCATTGCGATAATATTAACTTTTTTAATTATTATGTTGTGGGGTGTCATTCAATCAAAATTCTTCCCCCAACCACCAAGCCAACCACCTAGCAAGGAAGTGAAAAAGGAAGAGGGGCTTCCTGCAAAAGTTGAGAAGCTCGACCTGAAAGAAGAGAAAATACCTGGGAAGAGAAAAGTGGCGATTAAGAAAGAGGTCTCCATTGAAACTCCAGACTATTGGGCTGTCATCACTTCTGAAGATGCGAGACTGAAGCATTTCAAGCTGAAGAAATTTGAAGACAGAGTGGAAGCGTCCTCGCTAACGATAAGTTTACTACGGTTCATCAAGGGACTCTTGGGGAGCAAGATCGAGGAGCAGAAAAAACCCATGCCTCTCGATTTAGTGAATACGAGTGAAGCGGAAGGTCTTCCATTGGGACTCACTCTTCTCCCTTTTCCATCCGATGGAAGCTGGGAGGTGGATAAGGATGAACTCCATCTCCTCAACAGAGGTGAAAAAGGGGAGATTATTTTCTCCAAAGATTTTGAGAATGGATTAAAGGTCGCCAAGAAATTTGGCTTTACTTCGGATAAGAATGCCATTGACCTGGAGGTTGAAATCCAGAATACCTCCCCAAAAGAGGTCCAGGTTCAATTGGGACTTGATTGGATTGGAAGGATTGAACTGGAGAAGTTGGCCGATGAGGAGAACAAAGACTATGGTTTGAAATTCTCCTTTTTCAAAAACCAAAAATTGGAGAAGAAGACATTTGGAGGAGCGGCCTCATCGGGTTGCACTCCCGGCTGTGGTACTCAGAAGAGGAAAGTCGACTCTTTCGAATTTTCGGAAAAGGGCGGCATTGGATGGTACTCGTTCGAAGGCGAGTATTTTGCTGCCCTTTTAATTCCCCCGTCCGCGGAACGTAGCCTTACCATGGCGGTGAAAGGGGATGAGAAAAATATACTGAAGGTCCGCGGGACCCTCTCTCCCATTTCGATTCCGCCGAAACAAGCCATCAAGGTCCCTTATCGAATCTACCTGGGACCCAAGGAGATAAGACCTCTGAAAGAACTGGGTGTGGGCGCTGAAAAGTTGTTGGACTTTGGGTTCTTTTCAATTGTTGCCAAACCCATCCTCTGGTTCTTGAACCTGACAAACAGTGTAACAGGGAATTACGGAATCGATATTATCATCGTAAGCATCCTGATCAAAATCATCTTCCTTCCATTGACACAGATCAGTATGAAATCGATGAAGGAGATGCAGAAAGTCCAACCCGAGATGACCCGTCTCAGAGAGACTTACAAGAACGATAAGGCTAGGCTGCAACAGGAGATCATGTTGCTCTACAAGAGGAGAAAGATCAACCCCATGAGCGGGTGTCTTCCTATGCTGATCCAGATCCCTGTCTTTATTGCCCTTTATAATGCACTTCAAAATGCAATCGAGATGAGGCATGCTCCCTTCTTTTGGTGGATCAAAGATCTTTCTGCAAAAGACCCCATCTATATTACCCCGCTCATCATGGGAGCCACCATGGTCCTTCAGCAAAAGATGACTCCCACATCAGCTGACCCAACTCAAGCCAAGATGTTTATGCTCATGCCGATTATGTTCACCTTCCTATTTCTCAGTTTTCCCTCCGGGTTGGTCCTCTATTGGCTGGTCAACAATGTCTTATCGATTACCCACCAATACTATATGAACAAAAAGTGAGGTTCAATTTTGGGAGAAGAGGTTGAGCTCGCCAAGAAATTGATGGCAGGATTGCTGGAACGGATAGGGGTAAAGGCCGAGGTTGACGTGGTTTTTGAGGAGGGGGACCTCCATTTAGAAATCAAAGGAGATCAAGAAGGCATTCTAATCGGAAGGCATGGTCGCACCTTGGATTCCTTTCAATTTCTCATCAACCGAATGGTCAATAAACGGCTGGAAACGCCAGTGAGGATCGTTCTAGACATTAATGACTATCGCAAACGGAAGACTGAAAACCTAAAGAAGATGGCTATTCGAGTAGGGGAGAAGGTCAAAAGTAAGGGCCATCCCTTGACCATCGGACCATTTGATGCCCATGATCGGAGACTGATTCACATCGCCCTCAAGGAGGATCCCACCGTCCGGACGGAAAGCCTAGGGGAAGGGAAGCTCAAAAAGATTGCGATCATTCCCACCCTGAGCAAAGAAGAGGAAGGAAGAAGTTGATTCTTTGAATCGAGGCTCCTCATCTCATCTTCCGAAGAAATTTTCCTCCGGGGAAGAGGAAACGATTGCAGCCATTTCCACCCCCTTTGGAGTGAGTGGCATCGGGATTGTCCGTATCAGCGGTTCCTTAGCCGAGCCCATTGCCACAAGGCTTTTCAAGCCAAAGAGCGAGCCATTCCAGTTCATATCCCACCATTTCCACTACGGGGAAATCGTCGACCCACAGAAGGGTCATCCCATTGATGAAGTCCTCCTTGTCCTGATGAAGGCTCCAAAGACTTATACCCGTGAAGACATATTGGAGATTCATTGTCACGGAGGATATTTCATTCTCCAGAAAATACTGGAATTGGTATTGAGGGAAGGGACAAGGATGGCCCATCCAGGGGAGTTCACAAAGAGGGCCTTTCTCAATGGTCGTATCGACCTTACCCAGGCTGAGGCTGTCATCGACCTCATCAACGCCAAGACGATGGCAAGCCTTGAAATTGCCAATCAGCAGTTGAGAGGGAACTTCTTCCGAGAATTAAACTCTCTCAAGGAAAGAATGATTGAAAAATTGGCCCTGATCGAAGCCCATCTCGATTTCCCAGAGGAAGAGATCGAACCGATCTCTTTGGGAGAGATGAAGCATTCCCTCAAGGAAATGATCAAGAAATTGAATGAGTGGATAGGCTCCTATGAAGAGGGGAGAATCTTTCGAGAAGGAATCTCTTGCGCCATTGTGGGGAAGACAAATGTGGGCAAATCGAGCCTTCTCAATGTTTTGCTTAAAGAGGAGAGGGCCATCGTGACTCCCATCCCCGGGACCACGAGAGATCTAATTGAAGAGGTTCTCAATATCAATGGCATTCCAGTACGATTGATCGATACGGCCGGTTTAAGGAAGGCGACCGATTCCATTGAGCTAGAAGGGGTGAAAAGGGCCAAAGAGCGAGTAGCAGAATCCGATTTCATTCTCTTGGTGGTTGATGGAAGCCGCCCTATCGATATCGATGATTTGGAGATTTTCGAGGAGGTCAAGGGAAAGAAGAAGGTGGTGGTCATGAACAAGAAAGACCTGCCTCCCATGATCCCGCCGAAGGAGATGAAAGACCGGTTTCAGAGAGATTCCATCATTTCCATTTCAGCTCTGAAGAATGAAGGCATCGAAGGACTGAAGGAAGCCATCTATACCTTATTAATTCATCGAGAAGTGAGGCCATCACCTGAATATCTGATTATTGCCAACGTACGGCATAAGAGAGCCCTAGATCAGATTAAAGAGAGCTTATCGAACACCCTAAAGGGATTGGAGAAGGGGACCTCCCTTGAGTTCATCGCCTTTGAAATGCGGTCTGCCTTGGAGGCCTTGGGAGAGATGGTGGGGGAGACGACCCCGGAAGAGGTGCTCAACCGCATTTTTGAGCAGTTCTGCGTCGGGAAATGAAAATGTTTCACGTGAAACATAGATCCCCCCACATCCTCCTTATCAATCCCTGGATCACAGATTTTGCCGCTTACAATTTCTGGATCAAACCTCACGGACTCCTCTCCATCGCCAGCTTTCTAAGGGACAATGGTTTTAAGATCACTTTTATTGATTGTCTCGATTCCACCGTCAAAAGAAAGAAATATGGAGATGGTAAATTCCGTAAGATTGAAATTGAGAAACCCCGGCCCCTCAAGAGCGTTCCTCGAAAGTATAGCCAATATGGTATTTCCGAGGAAATATTTAGGGACAAGATCTCTCATATAGAGGAGCCCGATTTGATTGGAATCACTTCAGGCATGACCTATTGGTATCCAGGCGTATTCAAAGCTATTAGAATAGTTAAAGAATCATTTAAGAAGGTTCCGATTTTACTTGGGGGTATATATGCTACACTCTGCTATGATCATGCTGTGAGATATTCAGAGGCAGACTATGTCATTCGGGGAAGAGGGGAGTTGGAACCATTTAAAATTATTTCGAAATTGCTTGGGCTAGAATTGTCAATGGCCAATTGTCAATTAGGAATTGATGACTTTCCTTACCCTGCCTTCGACCTCTATCCCCAGTTGGATTATGTCTCAATGATGACCTCCCGGGGGTGCCCATATCGTTGCTCTTACTGCGCATCCCCCGTTATATCAGGAGGGTTCAAAAGAAGGGATCCTCTTAAAGTAGTAGAAGAGATCGCAAGCTGGACAAGTCGCTACCGGGTTAATAATATAGCCTTCTATGACGATGCTCTCCTAGTCAATCCATTGGAACATATCATTAAAATTCTAAAAGAAGTGAGAAAACGGGACATTCAGTGTAATTTTCATTCGCCCAATGGTCTCCATGTTAAAGAAATAAGTAAGGAACTTGCAGGCCTTCTATATCGTTGCCAATTCAAGACCCTGCGCCTTGGCCTGGAGACATCGAATGAGGCAATCCAGGTTGAGACCGGAGGAAAGGTGGACAATCGATCGTTCGGAGAAGCGGTTAGAAACCTAAGGAGGGTAGGGTACTCAGAAAATGAGATCGGTGTCTATATTATGGCAGGTTTGCCAGGCCAGAGGGTAGGGGAGGTGGAGGAAAGTATTGCCTTTGTAAAGGAGAACAGAGCAAAGCCCATACTCGTTGAGTATTCTCCTATCCCAGAGACTGCACTATTTGAAAAGGCTAGGAAAATGTCGAAATTCGACCTTGAAAATGAACCTTTATTCCACAACAATTCCATATTTCCCTGTCAGTGGGAAGGGTTTACTCTGGCAAATTTTCAAAGGCTAAAGGAGAAGGTGACTGCATGAAACTATTTGAAATTACTGAAGATATTTTTATTTTGGGAGGACCTGAGATAACTGATAGCCGGGACGGTTGTGTCTATCTCATTCATTTACAAGAATTAATACTGATTGATTCCGGGGCAGGGTGGAGTGTTGACAAGATTATAAGAAATATAGAAAAAATAGGTTTTGATCCAAGAAATCTGGACAAAATTCTTCTCACTCATTGCCACATTGACCATATTGGCGGTGCCCCAGAAATCAAAAGAAGGTTTGGGTCGAAGATATATATTCACGCCTTGGATGCCCCTCCAGTTGAAAAAGGAGATCCCATTTTGACAGCGTCAACCTGGTATCAGACCAAATTTCCACCAACCCCCGTGGATGTGAAATTCACTTTTCCTGAGGAATTACTTAGGATTGGAGAAGAAAAAATAGTTTGTCTCCACACTCCAGGCCACACACCCGGATCAATATGTATTTATCTGGACCTAGATGGGAAAAGAATTCTCTTTGCCCAGGATCTTCATGGTCCCCTTCTTGAAGAGTTCGGATCGAACCTTGAGGATTGGGACCGCTCAACCAGAAAGCTCCTTGAACTCGATGCAGACATCCTCTGTGAAGGCCATTTTGGGATTTATAAGACGAAAAAAGATGTCAGGGAATATATCCACTCCTACCGCCGCCAATATGGCGTCGAATGAGGCGTTAATGGTGCCTTTTTGAAATTGGAGATATGAAAAGATTTATTTATTGGTCTAGCACTTCACGGACTTTTTGTGCGAGGGCTGTTGGAGAAAAGGGTTTTTGTAGAAAGGGTGTTCCGGGTTTTAGGCCCGCATGATAGATGATCGTATGGTCGGTATAGCCTGAAATGAAAAGGACCCTGATTTCAGAGTGGAGCGTTTTCATTCGTTTGACCAGTTCTCTGCCCCCCATATGAGGCATGACCACATCGGTGAGCAAAAGATGAATTCTTTCCTGGATGCTCTCGCGGGCGATCCCTATGGCCTCATGACCGTTGGTTGCCTCGAGCACTTTGTAGCCCTGATAGCGAAGAACTCGCGCAGCCAAAGCGCGTAAAGAAGGATCATCTTCCACTAGGAGCACGGTTTCATTTCCCTTTGGCAGATGATCGGTATGGTCTTGGACGGGAAGGGCGTCTGTTTCTTCCTCAACCCGTGGGAGATAGACTTTGAACGTCGTTCCCCGCCCCGGTTCACTATAAACCCAGATATTTCCACCGCTCTGTTTTACGATGCCGTAAATGGTTGAAAGCCCGAGCCCCGTCCCCTTGCCTTCCTCCTTGGTTGTAAAAAAAGGTTCAAAGATCAATTCCTTGATTTCTGGTGACATCCCGCACCCTGTATCGCTTACCGAGAGCATCACATAACTCCCCGGCG